>CAJUGG010000103.1 GCA_910585995.1 uncultured Lachnospiraceae bacterium | reverse complement strand
CAGACTATTTTATATTCAACCGCACTCTCTCGTGCGAAGCGGAGAGAGTGGGATTCGAACCCACGCGCCCTTACGGACAAACGGTTTTCAAGACCGCCTCGTTATGACCACTTCGATATCTCTCCATAAGCGACATCTGATATTATATCAGCAGGGTTCGCTTCTGTCAACCACTTTTTTACAAATTTTTTAACTTTTTATTTTACGAATATTTCAGCGATCTCTAAGTCCTCCGGAGTCGTGATCTTCAGGTTTTCGTAAGACCCTTTCACCAGCTTTACCGAGCATCCACACACATTTTCGACTACCATAGCATCATCCGTAATCTGTATTCCTTGCTCCAAAAGTTTTTGTTCGTTCTCAATCACTTCCCGGTAAGCCGGTATAATCAGTTCAGAAGCAAATACCTGAGGAGTCTGGATCTGCCATACCAGACTGCGCTTAGGCGTCATATGAATACATCCTTGTTCATCTGCAATCTTAATGGTATCCTTTACCGGCATCCCTACCACACAAGCTTTACTTTTGCAGACTTCCTCGTAGGCACGTCTCAAGATCTCTTCCTTTATAAAGGGCCTCGCCCCATCATGGATAAACACATATCCATTGCTTAGATGTTCCTGTTCTAACAGTTTTAGAGCCTCCCATACCGAATGATACCGTTCTGCTCCCCCTTCTACCACAGCACACACTTTATGAAATTGATATTTTTCCACAATCTCTCTACGGCAATAAGGGATCTGTCCTTTTCCTACCACAAGAATCACTTTATCGATCAAAGCAGACGCTTCAAAAGTCTCCAGAGAATAGCAAAGGACTGGCTTACCATGAAGCATCAGATACTGCTTCGCCAACGTCGTACCCATCCGTTTTCCACGTCCCCCAGCCAACACTATAGCCACGCATCGCGCCTTTTCCATCTCTCTCTCCTAACGTTCTCCAAGCTTCAGGTTCGGAACAGCATTTAGATCCAGCCCATGCCTGGTTCCTTTTTGATATTCATAGTAAGCGGCTGCGCCAATCATCGCTGCATTATCCGTACATAAAAGCGGTGATGGGTAATAAAAAGAGATCTTCTCCTTCTCACAGGCTTCTTTCATCAACCGACGAAGCTCAGAATTGGAAGCAACCCCTCCGGCCAGAGCAAGCTTTGGCAACTGATAATCTTTTACCGCCTGTATGGCATGAGATACCAATACTTCACAGACTGCTCTCTGAAAAGAAGCCGCCACATCCGCTTCTATCACAGTCTCCCCTTTCATCTTACAGCTATTTAAGTAGTTTAATACTGCAGATTTGACACCGCTGAAGCTGAAATCATAGGGGGAATCCGCCACTTTTGCTCTGGGAAAATGTATCGCCTCTGGATTGCCCTCCCTGGCCGCTTTGTCGATCTTGGGTCCTCCCGGATAGCCTAAACCAATAGCTCTGGCTACTTTGTCAAATGCTTCTCCGGCAGCGTCATCTCTGGTACGCCCAACAATCTCAAAGGTATCATAATCCCGTACCACTACCAAATGGGTATGTCCGCCGGAGACCACCAGACAGACAAAGGGTGGCTCTAACTCCCGATCCTCGATATAATTGGCCGCTATATGGCCTTCGATATGGTGGACACCCACCAGCGGAAGCTTTGTGGCGTAACTGATGGCCTTGGCTTCTGCCACGCCCACCAAAAGTGCGCCCACAAGCCCCGGACCATAGGTGACTCCCACCGCTGACAGATCTGCAAGGGTAACGCCCGCATCCGTAAGTGCCTGCTGAATCACTTCATTGATCTTCTCAATATGTTTTCTAGAAGCAATCTCAGGCACCACACCACCGTACAGAGTATGTAGTGCAATCTGTGACGAAATCACATTGGACAACACGTCTCTGCCATTTTTGACCACTGCTGCTGCAGTCTCGTCACAAGAACTCTCGATTGCCAAAATTAAGATATCTTTTTTCTCTTCCATCATGACTCATCCTTCTCAAAATCCAGCTCTATTGATTTTCGGTCTTTTCCTGCCTTGGCTGCCGGAAAGATCTTTCTCACTTCTTCCATATATTCCTCTGGATGGGTCAATGACGGGCTGTAATGAGTCAGCCACAATTCTTTTACCTGCGCCTCTTCGGCCAGACTGGCTGCCTCATAAAAAGTCATATGTTTGTGTTCTTTTGCTTTCTCTTCTTTTTCCTTCTCGCCGTACATGCCCTCACAGATAAACAAATCTGAATCTTTCGCATGTTCCGCAATAGAAGGCACGGGACGAGTGTCCGTACAATAGGTCAGTTTAATCCCTTTTCTCGGCCTGCCAAGCACCATATCCGGAGTATAGACTTGTTCTCCCTCTGTAATCGTCTCTCCTTTTTGCAGACGGCTCCAGTATTGCTTGGGAATCGCAAGCTCTTGTGCTCGTTCTAACTGAAATTTTCCTGCGCGGTCTAACTCTAAGGTATAACCATAACACATCACATTATGATGCACCCGAAACGCCGTCAGACGATAGCCGTTGAGACAAAATTCCTCTTCTGCTCCATTGATCTCCCGATAGATAATCGGGAATGGAAGCTCCGGTGCAATTACCCGAAGTGCATTTACCACCCGCTCTAACCCCTTAGGGCCAATCAGCGTCAGCGGCTCTGTCCGTTCTGCATTACCCATGGTCAAGAGTAGACCCGGCAGCCCACTGATATGATCTCCATGATAGTGAGTAAAGCAGATGACATCAATCGGTTTAAAGCTCCATCCCTTTTCTCTGATGGCGATCTGAGTGCCTTCCCCGCAGTCAATCAAAAGACTGCTCCCGTTGTAGCGTGTCATCAGGGAAGTTAGCCAGCGATAGGGAAGCGGCATCATCCCGCCGCTCCCCAGCAAACAAACATCTAACATATTCTCTCCTACAGAAGTTCTGTCACTTCCTCCACTGTAACAGGAACTAAAAACGCTTCCAGCAGATGTTCATAGCACTCTTCGCATAGATCAAACGTATGATGCTCTCCATCTCTGTTGGAAAAGTAGCCCCAACGGGTCTCCCCCTGGAATACTCCTTCCTGCACAATCCCATTTATCAGTTTCAACTCTCGTCCGCAGCGATTGCAGACTACTTTCTCCAATGTTTTTTTATCCTGATCCAGATACTGACGCATCGCTTTATCCTCCTCGTGTGGTTGTTCGCCTACGTGGAGATTATAAACGATTCTCCAATGGAAAAGAAATAGGGAATCACTGTCACTGTTCTGGCTTCCTTTTCCACATCACCAAGGCATCCTCTGCGGGCTTCTCATAAAAACCCTTCCGAATCCCTTCTCCCACAAAACCAAGCTTCTCATAGACATGGATTGCCGCCAGGTTGCTAAGGCGCACCTCCAGAGTAAAAGCCTTGATTCCATTGGCTTCCCCGGCGGACAGCAACGCATCCGTCAAAGCGGTGCCAAGTCCCAAACCGCGATAAGCTTCCTCCACCACAATATTGGTGATATTTCCTTCGTCTGCCGCCCAAAAGATCCCGCCATAGCCAACCACCTTCCCCTCTTGCTGCGCCACCAAAAACAAATAGTAGCTAAGGTGCATACTCTCCCGAAGTCCCTCTTCTGACCAGGGAACGGAAAAATATGTTCTTTCTAAAACAGCTACCGCCGACAGATCTGCCTCTGTCATCTTACGAATCATCTCTAGCCTTTGCCCTCTCTCTCGGCCCGCTCCCGCTCTGCCTGCGACAGTCTTAGATATTCCGGACAATGCTCCGCGGCGGTCTGTGTCTTTCCTTCCTTCAGATACTGAAGAGCCAGTGCAGCCACAGCTCCTGCCCGCTGTTTATTCAGATGTGCAGGGGCAAAATCATACCGATTTCCATGAAGGGAAAGATCTGTCAGCAGTACCTCTTCCAGAGTCCTTTGATACACAGGCACACCGTCTCCTAAAAAAATCACGTCCCGTTTCATCTCACACAGTTTCTCTGCAATCTCTCTAATATCCAGTGCTGCCGGCTCCAGCACCCGTGTCAGCAGTCCATTCTGAAAAGTATAGACTCCTGTATAGACTTGATTCCTCCTGGCATCCATCAAAGGACAGATCAATCGGTCTGTCCCATACAGGTTGTAAGCCAGAGCATCCAAAGTCGGAACTGCAACCAAAGGCCGGTCCAGTGCAAGTCCCAGCCCCTTTGCCGTGGCAGAGCCAATGCGAAGACCTGTAAAAGAGCCTGGTCCTGCTGCTATCGCAATCGCATCAATCGTCTGTAAATCCAGTTCCGTCATCCGCACAATCTCATCCAGCATTGGAAGCAGTGTCTGAGAATGTGTCTTTTTATAATTCACTGTATATTCCGCCAACAGATTGCTCCCAAACGCATCGCCTTCCACAACTGCCACAGAAGCCACCAGGCCGGAACTGTCCAGCGCCAATACCTTACTCAAAATCCCTGCACCTCCAATCCTTCTATGGAGATCTTACGGTAATCAAATCCTTTTTCCAGATCTTTTTTTATCCGAATGGTACACAGATCTGCCGGGAGCAGCTCTTCGATCAAGTCCGCCCATTCCACCAGACAGACCCCATTCCCATAGAAATAGTCCTCATAACCGATCTCTTCCATCTCTTCAGGATCCCCAATCCGATACACATCAAAATGATAAAACGGCAAACGCCCCTCCTCATAGATCTGCATAATCGTAAAAGTCGGACTATTAACTGGTTCTGTAATCCCAAGCCCGGCTGCAACCCCTTGCGTAAAGATCGTCTTTCCCACTCCCAGATCACCAATCAGCGAAAGAACCATCCCCGCCTGCACCATCTCTCCTATTTTTTTTCCAAGCGCAAACGTCTCCTCTGCACAAAAAGTCTCTGTCTCCATGCACCCATACCTCATCTCATACATACAGCGATTGTAACACACCTAAAATTTAAAAACAATCCCATTATTCATCAAAAACCAGGCTGCGGTTGCAAAGCGTGGCCTCCTGGAACGCACAAATAGTGTTGTGTAGATTGGAGCGGACGATTGCTTGAGTTTGTCCGTCTCAGGCGAACACTCCGGTGTCCGACAGCCGTACGTTATCTGCGAACGCAAGAACAACCTTGATTCCGCTTCGCTGCATCTCGGTCATTCTTGCGTTCCAATGAACAGAGAGATATGGAAACGTCCGGAAATGCAAGCATTCCCGGACGTTTCCATATCTCTCTTTTCGCAGATAACTGCTTATCTCTTTGAAAACTGTGGTGCCCTACGCGCAGCCTTGAGTCCGTACTTCTTACGTTCTTTCATCCTCGGATCACGAGTCAGAAATCCCGCTTTTTTCAAAACAGGTCTGTAATCTGCATCTGCCTGTACCAGCGCACGAGCAATCCCATGACGTACTGCGCCTGCCTGACCGGTGTATCCGCCACCGTGTACATTCACAAGTACATCAAATTTATCTACATTTTCCGTAGCTACCAACGGCTGGCGAACGATCACTTTTAAGGTCTCCAGTCCGAAATAGTCATCAATGCTTCTTTTATTGATAGTAATGTTGCCAGTTCCTGGTACTAAATATACTCTGGCGATGGATTTTTTTCTTCTTCCGGTTCCATAGAATTTTGTCTTGTCCATGATCTCTACCTCCTAATTAAAATGTCAGTGCTTCTGGTTTCTGAGCTGCATGCGGATGTTCAGGTCCTGCATAGACATGAAGCTTGGTGAACATCTGTCTTCCTAAAGGTCCCTTTGGAAGCATACCTTTAACTGCCAGCTCAACTACCTTTTCTGGTTTTTTCGCCAACATCTCTCTCAGGGTGGTCTCTTTCATACCGCCCACATACTCGGAATGATGATAGTAGATCTTCTGATCCAGCTTCTTGCCAGTCACTTTAATCTTCTCTGCATTGATGATTACCACATAATCACCAGTATCAATATGAGGGGTGAACTCTGGTTTATTCTTTCCTCTTAACACTTTTGCTACTTCAGAAGCCATACGGCCTAATGTATATCCGGTAGCGTCCACTACGTACCATTTTCTCTCCACTTTATCTGGATTAGCCATGAAACTGTTCATTGGTGTACCTCCTGTTATGATTCTGCTATGCTTCTAACATTTATACGTAAAAATGCCTTACCGGGGCTTTGGATCAGACATTTTCTCACGCTGTCACAATTCCATATTATATGACACATACCCGTGTGTGTCAAGCAAAAATTCCGCATTTTCAAGGGATTTTATCGGTTTTTCCCTGAAAAATAATCTCCATCAGCGTCAGTCCTTTGGCTGGAGCTGTCGGTCCTGCTTTCCGTCGGTCTCTTGCTTCTAAGATCTGCTGTATGACCTCTGCTTCCCATTCTCCGCTTCCAATCTTCATCAGAGTGCCTGCAATGATACGGACCATGTTGTACAAAAAACCATTTCCGGTAATCCTGATCGTCAAAAGATCTCCTTCTTTTAAGACCTGCAAGTCATAGATCGTCCGAATGGTGGTCTTCACCTGCGCTCCCGCTGCACAAAAACTCTGAAAGTCATGCTCTCCTGTCAGATAAGAAGCCGCCGCCTGCATACGCTCCACATCCAGCGGAACATACGTAAAATACGTATTCAGCCGATAGGCCGGCAGCGGAAAGGTACGATTCAAGATCCGATATTCATAGGTCTTTACCGTCTTTTGATAGCGGGGATGAAAGTCCGCCGGCACCTCACAGGAGTCCTGGATACGGATATCTTCCGGCAGATGCTGATTCAAAGCATATACAAATTTATCCCCCGGCATCCGGGCAGCAGTGTCAAAGACTGCCACATTTCCCATGGCATGAACACCGGAATCCGTCCGGCTTGCCCCCATCACATGAATCTCTTCTCCTGTCAGCTCCCAAAGCGCATGGTTTAACATCGACTCTATAGTCTCACCATTTTTCTGAATCTGCCAGCCCCGATAACGGGTGCCGTCATAGGCGACAATCAGTTTGACACGCTTCATACCAGGAATCCTTTCTCTCTATTATAACAAGATAAGCGGGTGCAGCCTCTCATACCAGGTAAGTGCGATCATCAGAAGCAGATATCCCCATACCACTCCATAGGCTGTCTTGTCTGCACTTTCATAGTGCAGAGGCTTCATCTTCGTCCTGCCTTCGCCGCCATGATAGCAGCGGGCTTCCATCGCCATGGCAAGGTCATTGGCACGGCGAAAAGCGGAGATAAACAGAGGCACCAAAAGAGGCACCATCGCTTTTGCCTTCTGGATCAGATTGCCGCTCTCAAAGTCTGCTCCTCTGGCGATCTGTGCCTTCATAATCTTGTCGGTCTCTTCTAATAGAATCGGGATAAAGCGAAGAGCAATAGACATCATCATGGCAATCTCATGAACCGGCACATGGATCTTTTTCAAAGGGCCTAATAACCGCTCTAATCCGTCTGTCAAGTCATTTGGCGTCGTGGTCAATGTCATAATCGAAGAGCCAATGATCAGATAGATCAGACGAATCGCCATGAAGACCGCTGTCTTCACTCCCTGGTCTGTGATTCTCAAAAATCCAAAACGCCACAGCACCACATCTCCGTCGATCAAAAACAGATTGAAGACTACGGTAAACATCAAGATCATGATAATCGCTTTCAGACCTTTTGTCATATAGCCAAACGGCACTTTGGAGAGCCGGATGGCCATGGCTAAAAACAAGGTGGCCAGCACATATCCCAAGATTCCTTTTGCCACGAACAGAGAGATCACATAGATGATGGTCGTCATAAGCTTTACTCTTGGGTCTAACTGGTGAATCACCGATTTGGCCGGATAATATTGTCCCAGTGTAATGTCTCGTATCATATGTTTCCTTTACCGTCCTTTCAGCCAGTTCTCTATGGTCACGGCCGCTTCTTCTACGGTTGTTGCATCCGTATCCACATCGGCACCCTTTTTCTTCAGCATCTGCATCACATAGGTCATCTGCGGAGCTGCAAGCCCGATCTCTTCCAACTCTTCATAATGCCGGAACACCTCTTTGGGCGTACCATCAAAACGTACTTCTCCATGATTCATCACAATGATCCGGTCTACATACCGCGCTACATCTTCCATGCTATGAGACACCAACACCACTGTAATCCCCCGCTCCTTTTGGAGTCTCTCAATCTGGTCTAAGATCTCATCTCTACCCTTGGGGTCTAAGCCCGCTGTAGGCTCGTCTAAGATCAGTACGTCAGGATTCATAGCAAGCACGCCTGCGATGGCTACACGGCGCTTCTGGCCCCCTGAGAGTTCAAATGGAGAACGGCTGTCATACTCCTCTCCCATCCCCACCATACGCAGCGCTTCTTTTGCCTTTTTCTGCGCCTCTTCTTTGGAAAATCCCAGATTCTTCGGCCCAAAGCACACATCTGTCAGCACATCCGTCTCAAACAACTGATGTTCCGGATACTGGAACACAAGCCCCACCTTGCTGCGCAGCTCCTTCATGGAAAAATTCTCTCCATAGATATCCCTTCCATTAAAATAGATCCGCCCGCTGGTGGCTTTGACCAGTCCGTTCAGATGTTGTACGAGCGTGGATTTCCCGGAACCGGTATGACCGATCAGCCCCACAAACTGTCCGTCAGGAATCTCCAGATTGATATCTTTTAGTGCGTGAATCTCATAGGCAGTTCCTTCTGCATATACATAATTTACATTTTTTGCTTTAATAGACATAATTCATCCACCAGTTCTTCCATACTTAAGATCCCGTCTTGAAGCGGCAAACCTTTCTTTTTCAGCTCCCAGGCCAATAAGGTCGCCTGGGGTACATCCAGGCGAAGTCTTTTTAACTCTTCCACCTGAGAAAAGATCTCTCTTGGCGTTCCCTGCATCACCACTTTTCCATCATCCATCACCAGTACATGGTCTGCCTCCACCACTTCTTCCATATAATGGGTAATCAGAAGAATCGTGATGCCTTCTTCGCGGTTTAGTTTTTGTGCAGTCTGTATCACGCTTTTGCGTCCGTTGGGATCTAACATGGCCGTAGGCTCGTCTAAGACAATGCACTTAGGATGCATGGCCATCACGCCTGCAATCGCCACACGCTGCTTCTGACCGCCGGAGAGACGATTAGGAGAATGGTGCCGATACTTCAGCATCCCCACAGCTTTTAGGCTCTCCTCCACACGCTCCCAGATCTCGTCAGTGGGCACTCCCAGATTCTCCGGGCCAAATCCCACATCTTCTTCCACCACCGTACCAATGATCTGGTTATCGGGATTCTGAAATACCATCCCCGCATCCTGGCGGATATTCCACAGTTTTTCCTCGTCTTTGGTATCCATCCCATCCACCCATAAGGTGCCTTCTGTGGGGGTAAGGATGGCATTGATATGTTTTGCCAAGGTGGACTTTCCGGAGCCATTGTGTCCTAAGATAGCGATAAATTCTCCGGATGCAATCTTCAGGTCCACATGGTCAACTGCTCTTTTTTTGGACTCCACACGCCCTTCTTCATCCAGTCGTTCATAATCAAATGTGAGCTTTTCTGCCCGTATCATAGTCTTCTCCTTATCCTTGCGCAGATCATTTTTCCTGCTGCATCAAACAGATTATAGCATGTATTTACAAAATTTCAAGAATCCCCGCGTTTTTTCGGTGTATAGTTCACGATGATGATGCCGCTGCACACCAGTAAAAGTGCCGCCAGATTGCCCGCTTTTAACAAGGTCTCCTGCAAAAACAGCCCCGAAAAGAGGCAGCCGTACACGGGAATCATAAATCCAAAAATCGCCACTTTTCCGACTTGATTATATTTTAACAAAAGGGTCCAGATGCTGAAAGCTCCTGCTGAGATCATCCCCATATAGAACAGCAACAGCAGACTTTTTCCAGTAAAAGACGGGATACGGCCTCCCATCAGGATACCAGCCAGCAAAAGAAGGCTCCCGCCCAGGAGAAAATTGTAGCAGGTAATGACCATGGGATCCTGTCCCTGGCTCAGCCCTTTGGCCAGTATGGACGCCATCGCATAGGCCAGGCTGGCACACAGGATAAAACCTTCCCCTGTCAGAGTCATACCGCCGCTAAAATCTCCGCCTACGTTGACAGCGATCACTCCAGCAACGCCTAACAGGCATCCGATGATTTTTTTAAGGTTCAGCCGTTCTCCTTTTACCAGAAAATGCGCCAATATTATCATAAAAAAAGAATTGGCAGAATTGATAATGGAGCCTTTCACTCCAGTGACATGGGACACGCCTATATAAAAGAAGAGGTATTGTACAAAAGTCTGTACGATACCCAGTCTGAGCACTTTGGGAAATATTGCTTTTTCTATACGGCAGATCTTATGGTTGATCAGTCCATAGAGGACAAAAAGCTGTATGCCTGCCAAGGTAAAACGAATCCCTGCAAACAGGATCTGGTCACAGACGCTATGGATATCCAGCCATTCATAGCCAGTCTTTACACACGGAAAAGCGCTGCCCCACAGGGCGCAGCATACATTGGCAAGCAAGGCTACTACCCATATATTTTGTAAATGTTGTTTCACTTGTTCCCCTCCCATATCATATGTGTGATTTTCCTATGCTGTATGTATATCTCTTCACATTCTGTAAAGCCTATGGCAGCCGCCGTTTTGCAGGAAGCGATATTCTCCGGATCAGACAGCAGGTGCATCTCTGAAAGATCCAGCACTTCTTTGGCGTAGTGAAGCACAGCTTGTCCGGCTTCTTTAGCATAGCCCTTTCTCTGATATGCTGTGCCGATCAGATACCCCAGTTCCACTGCCTCCTTCAGATGCTCTGACACAGACAGACCGATCCGGCCTACTACCTGGCCACTGTCCTCTTCCAGTACCGTCCATAGCCCAAAATCATAAAATGCATAGGCATGGCGGATATAAGCAGCCATATAGGCAATCTCCTCTTCTAGTGTTGGCTGCATAGGCTGTACGTATCTTTTCACAGACGGTTCCTGCCAGAGCTGATAGAGCTTTGGCACATCTTCTAAAATGGTCTCTCGGATCAACAGACGCTTTGTCCTTGCAATCTCCACTGGAAGTCCTGCTTTGCGAGCGGCATCCCTTTTGACAAATGCGGGGTCTAATTCTTGTATACTCATTTGATTATCTTACTTCTAATAAGATAGCGGTGTCAACCACCATTCAAATTTTCTCTTTACGAATACCTTATTATCTATTAAAATAAACTCATATTAAAATTTCAAAATAAAGGAGAACAAATAAACATGGCACAGAATCCAGTGGTTACATTTGAGATGGAAGATGGCGGTATCATCAAAGCCGAGTTGTATCCGGAGATCGCACCGAATACGGTCAATAATTTTCTAAGTCTGGTGAAAAAGGGGTTTTATGATGGACTGATCTTTCATCGGGTGATTGAAGGATTTATGATCCAGGGCGGGTGTCCTAATGGCAATGGAATGGGAGATCCGGGGTATTCTATCAAAGGAGAGTTTACGCAGAATGGATTTCAAAATGATCTGAAACATACAAAGGGTGTGCTTTCGATGGCGCGCTCGATGATGCCGGACAGTGCGGGGAGTCAGTTTTTTATCATGCATAAGGTGTCTCCACATCTGGATGGAGCGTATGCTGCGTTTGGGAAAGTGACAGAGGGCATGGATGTGGTGAATCGGATTGCACAGGTAGATACGGATTATTCGGACAGGCCGATTGAGCCGCAGAGGATGAAAAAGGTGACGGCAGAGACTTTTGGAGTGGAGTATAAAGAACCTGAGAAACTATAGAAAAAAGGCCTATCCAGAGCCTCCTGTATATCATCTGTTATCTCTTACAGGCGGCTCTGGACAGAACTATCCTTATTTTTTCAGATTATCTCTCCAGGTTGCCGGCTTAAATTCGTTAATGAGCGGAAGAAGGCGTTTGTCCACATCAATCTGAAGAACAGAATTGAAGTTATTCGTCGCAATCATCTGACCTGCAAAGCCCACAATAACCACAATTTCCTTATCCTGGAAGAATGTCTTAAGCCGCTCAAAAAGTTCATCTGACACAGAAGTCGGGTCTGTTACTATTGCCTGTCCTAGCTCAACCAACACCGCTTCCTTCTCATCATACTCCAGATTCTCAGGATCTAGTCCCAGTCCTTTTACATCACTGATAAAAAACAAAGAGCACAACTGGCAAGAATTTGTAGTAGAGATCGCATGGGCATAAAGGATTGCATCCTTCTCGCCTATGACTTCTACTAAACGATTCCATGAGGTATACCATGCCATATAAGCATCGTATGTCGCCGCATCATTTAAAAGCCCTTTCTTCATATTAGTAACAGCGTTTCTTTCTGCCAGTTCATCATAACGCACTCGCTCTGCTTTGGTTGCTTCTTTTTGTTCTACCAATTTGATTCTAGCCATTTTCTTATCTCCTTTTCTATACCATTTTAATCTCTTGTGCCTATTGCCAATTGGAAAATATCCTGTATATCCTGTGCATCCAAAAGCACATAATGACCAACTTTGCCATTTCTTGTTGCGCGTTTTGCCATAATCTCAAAATCCGTTTCATCAATTCCAAGTTCTGTTAATGTGGTTTTTAACCCCAGTTTCTTAAAAAACTGTTCTAGTTTTTCCGAAAGCAGATACGCCCTTTCTTGCTCATCGTAGTCATATGCGTCTGCCCCATATACCCTGCTCGCAAGAAGTGCCAGTCTCCAAGGTTTTTTCTCTGCTATGTATTTCGTCCATGCAACGAATACGACTGCCATCCCTTCTCCGTGTGCGATCTGGTACTGAGCCGACAGCTCATGTTCCATCCTGTGTGCCCCCCAGTCCGCGCTTCTTCCCGCATCCAGGAAATTATTATGTGCCACACTTGCAAGCCACTGCAGTTCTGCTCTGGCATTGATATCTTTTGGATTCATCAGCAGTCGGTCTGCATTTAAAAGCAGTGCCCGGATGGCCCCTTCAATCAGATAGTCTGTCACATCGGAGTTCTTCTCATCGGAAAAATATCGTTCCAGCAGATGTGCATATACATCAGCGATACCAACAGCTGTCTGATACGCTGGCAGATTCATCGTATACCGCGGATTCATAATCGCAAACCTTGGTATGATCCGGTCATCTTCAAATCCCAGCTTCCACTTCCCGTTGGATAAGATTGCTGCATTTGAGGTCTCAGAGCCGCTAGAAGCCGTGGTTACAATGACACCGATTGGTAATACTTGCTGGGGAGAGAGACCCTTGTCGAAAAAATCCCAGACATCCTTGTCATAAGGGATTCCCATCGCCACTGCTTTAGCTGTATCAATGGAACTACCGCCGCCAACAGCCAATACAAAATCCACATGATCCTCTTTTCCCTGCTTCACCAGCTTTCTTACCAGATCAATCCCTGGATTTGCCACAACTTCTCCATTTTCAGAATAATTAATTCCAAGAGTGGCAACTGCTTTTTTTACCACATCATAAATTCCTAATTTCTTAATAAAATCGCCGCTGTATACCAGCAAAATTGATTTTACCTTGTATCCTCGCAGCAGTTCTGTCAATTTGTTTTCACTGCCCTCCCCAAATACAATCTTTGCCGGATTGTAATAATCAAAGCCAACCATACTAATTCTCCCCATTTAACGGGACAACTGCCCCATCATATTTTCCCTCTATAAAACCCTTGGTCTCTGGACCCTGAAGCACCTCAACGAATGTCTTTAGTGCCGGATCGTCTGCCTTATCAGGAGAGGTCGCTATAATGTTCCCATAAGCCGTAGCAGCTAGTCCATCATTCGCCTCAACAGCCAGCGCCTGGCTAACATGCAGTCCTCCCTCAATGGCATAATTTCCATTGATGACTGCAATATCCACATCTGGAAGCGCCGCCACCAACTGTTCTGGTGCAAGCTCTTTAAACTGGAGATTTAGGGGATTGTCTGTGATATCTTCCACTGTTGCATTAATCCCTGCGCTCTCATTCAAAGTTAATATTCCTTCTTGTGCCAGCAAAAGCAGTGCTCTCGCCTCATTGGTCACATTGTTAGGAACCGCTACCAAAGCACCATCTGAAAGATCCTCTAAAGATGACGTCCTTCCGGCATAGATGCCAAATGGTTCATAGTGAATCGCACCTATTGATACTAGATCCGACCCGTTTTCCTTGTTAAATTGCTCCAGATATGGAAGATGCTGAAAATAGTTTGCATCTAAGCTGCCTTCTATCACTCCAGTATTGGGGGTGATGGAATCTTCCAGCTGTACAACTTCGAGCGTAATGCCTTTCTCTGCAAGCAATGGTTTTGCCTCCTCTAAGATCTCCGAATGTGGGGTGATATTGGCACCCACTCTAAGCACTGTGTTTTCTGTACTTTCCTCACTCTCTTCTGACATCTGTTCTCTGTTTCCATTAGATGCCACATTCACATCTTCTTTTGCTTTGCAGCCTGCTAAAGATACGATAAGTACGGATGTTAGTAAAATAGATAAAATTTTCTTTTTCATAATATGCTCTCCTTTTTATCATTAAGATTTTCTATTTTTTTTCGCGATGTGCTCTCCTGCTTCTTGAATCACCATAACCATAAGTATCAAAAGTGCTACTGCTGTCCAAAGGACATCCTTCTGATAACGATAATACCCATACTGCAACGCAATCGCGCCCAGTCCTCCTCCGCCGATTACACCTGCCATAGCAGAATAGCCAAGTACTGTGGCCATATTAATTGCCCCGCCCTGAAGAAGCGACGGTGTTGCCTCAGGCAATATAAAATGCAAGATTGTATACAAAGGAGACGCTCCCATGGAGGTTGCAGCCTCGATAATCCCTGGCTGTACTTCACACAAGGAAGACTCAACCATCCTTGCCACAATGGGGATCGTTCCCACAGTCAGAGGAACTACGGAAGCCAGCGTCCCTATAGAAGAACCTGTAACCCATCTGGTAAATGGGATCAACAATACTAAAAGAATCAAAAACGGCAAAGATCTCAAAATATTAATAACAGCTCCTATTATTATATTCACAAAACGGTTCTCAAGTATCCTCCCTTTCCATGTCACATAAAGGAGCACACCCACAGGCAGTCCAATTACATATGCTATTATGGAAGAAATAATAGTCATCTCTAAAGTTTCTAAAACGCCCTTTTGTATAGCTTTTATGATATATGTGCTCATTCTTTTCTCACCTCCGATATAGAAAGTCCGCTTTGGGAGAAATAATCCACAATTATATGCTGCTCTTCTTCTAGTTCCGGCAATTCCAATATCATCTGTCCATATCCAATCCCTCCTACGCTTTTTGTGTTCGCACTGAGAATGTTGACCTTTTTTCCTGTTGTCTCTACCAGATTGGCAATAAAGGGTTCGCTTGCTGCCAAGCCGTCAAAAACAATTCGGATCAATTTTTTGTTTGGCCTAGAAGGATCGAACGGATTGCCAGGAAACACCAATTTTTTAGCAGCTTTGGATTTTGGAGAACGAAATACTTCTTTTACTTCTCCTATCTCTGCAAGATGTCCATGATCAATGATCGCCACCCGGTCGCAGATCTTTTCCACTACAGCCATCTCATGGGTAATAATCACAATGGTCAATTTTTGTTCTTGATTGATTTTTTTCAAAAGATCCAGAATCTCACCTGTAATCTTAGGATCCAGCGCGCTTGTGGCCTCGTCACAGAGGAGTACTTTAGGATTGGAAGCTAATGCCCTTGCAATTGCCACCCTCTGTCTTTGTCCGCCGGATAATCGAGTAGGATAGATATTTTCTTTATCCGAAAGATCCACAATCTCAAGCATCTTGCGTGCAGTCCTTTTGCGCTCACTCTTTGATACGCCGGCAATACAAAGTGGTTGTTCCACATTCTGTATCACCGTTCGCTGCTGTAACAAATTAAAGCTTTGAAATATCATGGAAATAGAGTGCCTTACTTTGCGCAGTTCTCTTGGGGCAAGATCTGACAGATCTTTGCCGCAAAACTTTACTGTCCCTTTCGACACTTCTTCTAGACGATTCAGTGTACGCACCAGAGTGGATTTGCCGGCACCACTCATCCCAATGATCCCAAAGATCTCGCCTTCCTGGATCGATAGGCTGATGTCTCTTAAGGCCCAACATTCCCTGCCATCGTTTTTAAATTGTTTGGATACATGTTCCAATTCAAATATATTTTTCATTGACAAATCTCCTTGACATTCTAATACATTTATGTACCAAACAGCCCTTTGCTTAGATATCTGTCTCCCCGGTCAGGAAATATGGTAACGATATTGCCACTGTCAATCTGATCTGCCAGCTTTAGGCTCGCAGCAAGGGCGGCTCCAGAAGAAGAGCCTGCTAAAACTCCCTCTTTAGATGCCAGTAACCTGACCATCCGAAAAGCTTCTGCATCGGTTACTTTGATTACCTGATCGATCAAAGAGACATCCATCGTATCTGCTATAAAATCATTTCCGATTCCTTCAATATCATAATCTGCATGTTCTCCGCCGCCTATGATCGATCCAACCGGATCTGCAAGTACACCCTGAATCATATGATCTTGTTCCTTAAGATACTTCATAACTCCTGTAAAAGTCCCTCCGCTTCCTGCACCTGCTACGAAATAATCAATCTTTCCATCCATCTGCTGATAGATCTCTGGTCCGGTCGTCTCATAATGCACTCTTGGATTGGCAGGATTTTTAAATTGATTCAAAGAAACAGCCCCTTTGATCTGTGCAACCATCTTATCTGCCTCTCTTTGTGCTCCCAACATGCCCTCCTCACGGACAGTATGGACAATCTTAGCTCCAAAAGCTTTCATGATCTTTTGCTTTTCCACAGAAAATTTCTCCGGTACGGTAAAGATTATCTGGTATCCTTGATTTAGTGCAGCCATGGCAATCCCAATGCCCATATTCCCGGCAGTTGCATCAATGATGGTTCCTCCCTCTGTGAGCACTCCTCTTGCTTTGGCATCTTCGATCATAAATCTTCCCACACGGTCCTTAATACTGCCCGCCGGATTCATCAACTCTAATTTTGCATAAATGTCAACATGCTGTTTCACTTCAAAGTGCAATAGCTTAAGTATCGGCGTGTTTCCGATCATACTTTGGATATCCATATGTACATCCATCTCATATACTCCTTTATTTTCTTGAGGCCTCTATCGCCTGCTTCAAGTCCCCTATCAGATCATCCACAGATTCAATTCCCACAGACAGACGGATCAATTCATCCACAATACCTACCTCTTGTCTGATCTTGGCAGGAATGGAAGCATGCGTCATACTTGCCGGATGGCATACTAAAGATTCCACTCCTCCTAAGCTTTCTGCAAGAGTAATCAGATTGAGCGAACGGAAAAAAATGCGATAATCATACTCTTGACTTAATACAAACGATATCATCCCTCCTGGTCCGTCTGCTTGTTTTTTCTGAATCTCATATCCCGGATCGGACTTAAGTCCCGGATAATATACGTTCTCAACATAACCACTATCCAGAAGCCACTTAGCAATACGCTGTGCATTCTGCACATGGCGTTCCATCCGCACAGCCAGAGTCTTGATACCTCGAATTATCAGAAAACTATCCCAAGGTGCTAAGATCCCGCCGATGGCATTTTGAAGATAATACAACCTCTTTGCAAGATCTGGATCTGTTGCTACCACCAATCCGGCAATCGTGTCACTATGTCCTCCGAGATATTTTGTTCCGCTGTGGATTACGATATCTGCACCAAAAGCCAGGGGGCGCTGTAGATACGGAGTTAAAAACGTATTATCTACAATCAGCAATTTCTGTTTTTCTTTTACGATCTTGGCAATCGCGGCTATATCTGTCACACTGAGAAGAGGATTAGCAGGCGTCTCAATATAAACCGCTTTGCTCTCTTCATCAAGCGCTGCCTCCACCTTATCCAAATCTGTAGTGTCCACAATCTCAAAGACAATTCCCAAAGGTTTTAAGACTGTATCCAGCAGTCGGAAGGTGCCGCCATATATATTATCTGAGAGCACAATCTTATCTCCTGCTGCAAATAAAGAAAGCACCGTATGGATCGCTGCCAGTCCTGATGCAAACGCCAGCCCAAACGCTCCTCCTTCCAATTCCGCTATCAGCTTTTCCAGTGCTGCCCTTGTGGGATTTCCTGTCCTGGAATACTCCCATCCCGTATTTATGCCAAGTTCCTGCTGTCTGTAGGTAGAAGTCTGGTAGATTGGGACACAGACCGCACCTGTTGTTTCATCTCCATCTTTTCCTCCATGTATCAACAATGAATCTAATGCATAACCCATATACTCCTCCTCACTTTCTTCATTAGATTTTTACACAAAAAAAGAGCTTTTTACAAAGCTCCCAGACATATATGGCATATCAGATGCAGCTACCTTACTGGCATCCTCGCTGAGCATACAGGCACACAGCCGAACGCCCCGACCATACTATCTGTCTGGGAATCAATCTAACATTCGACAACACATGCACCTACTAAATCTGTAAGATACTATACGGAACATCATTTACTCCTCCTTTTAAATTCTGTTCATCAATGGAACGAATATATACTAACACCCATTTACCTACTATGTCAATAGGTTTTTGAAATAACTTAGGAAATATTTCCTAAGCTTTTATATTTATATCTATTATTGGTATTCTTTGATGAGGGAGGCGAAAGCAGGAAGAGCGTCTTTAATGGTCTTCTCGGCTACACAGTAGGAGATGCGTACATAGCCGGGACAGCCAAAACTGTCGCTGGGGACGATTAAAAGGTCGTATTTTTTGGCGCGTTCAGAGAAAGCGCCTGCATCAGGTTCGGGAGATTTTACGAAGAGGTAAAAGGCCCCTTGGGGGCGAACACATTCATAGCCTAGGCTGGTAAGGCCGTGGTAGAGGAGATCGCGGTTTTTTTCATAGGCGCTGATGTTGGTCTTTAGGTCGGCGCAGCGGGCGATGGCTTTTTGGAAGAGGACGGGAGCACAGACATAGCCCAAGGCACGACCGGCTCCGGCGATAGCGGCTTTTAATCTGGCTGCGTCGTCTGCTTCATCGGGTGTCAAGATGTAGCCAATCCGTTCTCCGGGCAGGGACAGGGACTTGCTGTAGGAGTAGCAGAGAATGGTATTGTTGTAATATCTGGGTACATAGGGAACGCTCAGATTGTCATAGACAATCTCTCGATAGGGTTCGTCCGTGATCAGATAGATGGTCGTCTGGTATTCTCTTTGTTTTTGTTCCAAAAGGAGAGCCAGTCTTTGGATGGTTTCTTCTGAATAGACTACACCGCTGGGATTGTTGGGGGAATTGATGATGATTCCTTTGGTCTTGGGTGTGATCATCTGTTTTAGACTGTCAAAATGAATCTGAAAGTTTTTTGTGTCCGCAGGAGTGACAAGAAGTCTGGCCTGGGCGTCTGCTACCCAGACACTGTATTCTGGGAAAAATGGAGCAACGGTGATAAATTCATCCTCTGGGTTGGCAATCGCCTGGATACTGATTCTTAAGGACGCAGCAGCGCCTACGGTCATATAGAGATTGTCTTCTGTGTAGGAAGTGCCAAAACGGCGGTTTAGGGACTCTGCAAGCGTCTTTCGTACCTCTGGGTCTCCAGAAGCCGGAGAATAGCCATGCAGGGCCTCTGCTGGCTCTTCCAGAAGCTCCATAAGGGCTTTTTTGACCTCCATGGGCGCAGGGATGCTGGGATTTCCAAGGCTGAAATCATAGACTTTATCCTCTCCCACGATCTTTTTTCTCTCTAATCCATACGCAAATAGTTCCCGGATAACAGAACTTTTGCTCCCGTACTCAAACATTTGTTCATTCAACATTTTTACCTCCTATTAGAGTTCCGCAACTCCCCTATCAATCCCCAAGAGGATTGTCCAGTTTGTTGCTGTTTTTTGTAGATTACTTGACACAACCAAGAAAACCCCGCGAGCGGACACCTGTGTCCACCGGGGGTTTTGACTTTTATATTATACCAGCTCTAACACGACTTCCATCGCAGCATCGCCTTTTCTCTGGCCGATCTTAACGATGCGGGTAAAGCCGCCGTTTTTGTTGACATATTTTGGTGCAATCTCATCAAAGATCTTAGCTACCATGTCCACTTCTTTGGTCTTTTTCTTGCCCTCTACCTGGGTCTTGACCGGATAGAGTACCTTGAGCATCTGTCTTCTTGCATGCAGTCTGGACGGAAGATCTTTTTTGATCTCTTTCTCCACTTCGTCGTATACGGTCACTTTCTTGCCGTCTACCACTTCTTTGACTCTCTTGCCGTTGCTGTCTTTGCGCGCTACTTTAGCAGTTACTTTCACCGTCTCAAAGTTGTCCTTCTCTTTCACGCCCAAAGCAATGATATGCTCTGCAATCTTGCGTACTTCTTTTGCTTTTGCTTCTGTCGTAACAATCTTGCCGTTTAAAAGCAAAGCAGTCACCTGGCTTCTTAACAGAGCTTTTCTCTGAGAAGAGGTTCTGCTTAATTTTCTATAACCTGCCATTTGATTTCCTCCATTCGTTGCGCCTTTAGCCACGCTTCTTCGGTCTTACTGACTAAAGGTCTGGCTTCAACTATCCTCGCTCTGGTTTAACTCCAGACCAAGCTCTTTCAGCTTTGCAAGCACTTCCTCTAAGGATTTGCGGCCTAAGTTTCTGACCTTCATCATATCCTCCGGCGTGCGGTTGCACAGCTCTTCTACGGTATTGATACCGGCTCTCTTCAGACAATTATAGGAGCGTACGGATAATTCCAGCTCGTCTATATTCATCTCAAGCACTTTTTCTTTTTCATCACTCTCTGTCTCCACCATAATCTCTGCGGATTTTGCATTCTCAGACAGATCAATGAACAGACTCAGATGCTCACTCAAGACTTTCGCTGCCAGGCTGACAGCTTCATCCGGAGCCAGCGTTCCATTTGTAATAACATCCAGGGTCAGCTTATCATAATCGGTAATCTGACCAACACGGGTATTCTCAACCGCCAGGTTCACCCTCTCTACCGGAGTATAGATGGAATCCACAGCGATCACACCGATAGGCAGTTCGTCATTTTTGTTCTTGTCCGCGCTTACATAGCCTCTGCCTTTGGTAATGGTCAGTTCCATATACAGCTTGCTGTCTGCGCCGCCGTTCATATGTGCGATCACCACATCCGGATTCAGTATCTCAATATCCGGATCACACTGAATATCCGAAGCCTTCACATCCCCTTCCCCTTCAAAATCGATAAAAGCAATCTTTGCCTCTTCGCTTTCGTTGGTGTTACGGATGGCTAAGCTCTTGATATTCATGATAATCTCCGTCACATCTTCCTTTACACCCGGAATAGAGCTGAATTCGTGAAGTACACCATCAATCTTCACCTGACTGACTGCTGAGCCGGGCAGGGAAGAAAGCATAATTCTTCTCAGGGAATTGCCAAGGGTCGTACCATAGCCTCTTTCCAATGGTTCTACTACGAATTTACCATAAGTCTTATCTTCTGAAATCTCTGCAATTTCAATCTTGGGTTTATTAAATACCACCACTAAAAGCCCCTCCTGTTCTATGCTGGGTGACGAAATTTCCGGTTGCTAATTATTTGGAATACAACTCGACGATAAGCATCTCATTGACCGGTACATCAATCATGTCTCTGGTCGGAAGCTCTTTGACCATTCCTTTTAAGTTCTCCAAATCTGCATCCAGCCACTCTGGAACCAGTCTGCCGCCAGTCATCTCTGCGATTGCTTTGTAACGAGCAGAGCCTTTGCATTTTTCCTTGATCTCAATCTCGTCACCAGCTTTTACCAGATAAGACGGGATATTGACCTGCTTGCCATTGACTAACACATGCTTGTGGTCCACAATCTGTCTGGCTTCCTGACGGGTTCTGGCAAAGCCAAGGCGAAAAATCACATTGTCAAGTCTGCTCTCTAACATGATCATCAGATTCTCACCGGTCATGCCTTTCATGCGGTCTGCCTTCTCATAGTAATTGTGGAACGGCTTCTCTAATACGCCATAGATAAATTTTGCTTTCTGTTTCTCTCTTAACTGAAGACCATACTCGGAGATCTTCTTGTTTGCACGCTGATTTTTTCTCTTGGATTTCTTTGCGATTCCCAAATATATCGGATCCAGATCTAGAGATCTGCATCTTTTAAGAACTGGTGTTCTGTTAATTGCCATCTTTCATACCCTCCTGATTAGACTCTTCTACGTTTTGGTGGACGACAGCCGTTATGCGGCACTGGAGTCACATCAGTAATGCTGATTACCTCAAGACCGCATGCCTGCAGTGCGCGGATTGCAGCTTCTCTTCCTGAACCAGGTCCTTTTACAAATACATCTACCGTCTTTAAGCCATGAATCAGAGCTGCTTTGGTAGCAGTCTCAGCAGCCATCTGTGCTGCATATGGAGTAGATTTCCTTGAACCTCTAAAACCAAGACCACCAGCACTTGCCCAGCTCAGTGCGTTACCTTCTGCATCTGTCAGAGTAACGATGGTATTATTAAAAGATGACTGGATATGTGCCTGTCCGCGTTCAACGTTTTTCTTTACGCGCTTTTTTGTCACTTT
>CAJUGG010000102.1 GCA_910585995.1 uncultured Lachnospiraceae bacterium | reverse complement strand
TGAAAATTACATAAAAATAGATGTTAGAAGAAATATTCTAGGAATCGTCATAGAAAGTAATAGTGTAGAAACACAGATATGAATTGCATTTTTTACCACATAATAAACATTATGAGGTAATACTCGTTAAATACCCTTTGGCAAGGAGGAGAGATTCATGAAGGGGAAGAACCTATTTAAGAAAATCGTAGCGTCTGCATTGACACTGGCCATCGTATTTTCCAATGTTTCTGTCGCCGCACAGGATCAGTCTGGCGAGATCCAGACCCAATCACAGGAAGAAGAGATCCAGCCGCAGACAGAAGATACGACCTCTGTCGAGGAGAGAACAGCACCAGAGACCAGTCAGGATGAGACGCCGTCCGATACCGCTTCTCCCGAAGAGGATCAGGCTCCGGCTCCCTCCGAAGGAGAAGATGCGACTGCCGCAGAGCCAGGTGCTCCGGAGCAGCCGTCTGACACCACAGAGCCAGGCGAGGAGACAGCAGATCCCTCCGAGGACAATACGAATACTGACGATACACAAGGCGGCGAGCAAGACGCCACACGGCCATCCGACGCAGGAGATCAGACAGATGACGGAACCGCTTCTGATGATACCACAGACGGCGAAGAAAATACCAATCCGCCATCTGGCGCCGATCAGCCGCAGACTCCGGATCATCCCGCAGAAGATCAGCCGTCCGGCGATACACAGACTCCGCAGCAGCCAGCAGGAGATCAGCCTGCAGGCGATGCGCAGACTCCAGATCAGTCGTCCGGTGATGTACAGACCCCGGATCAGCCATCCGCTGATACCCAGACTCCGGATCAGCCGGCCCAGACTCCTGGTGTGACTCCGGAGACTCCGGACAATACCACATCGCCAGCAGACTCCGAAGAGGCTCCGGCGGAACAGCCAGCCGAGACCGAAGAAGATCAGGGCGATGAACCAGAAGATATAGAACCCATCGACTTTGAAGGCCTGATGACGATCGAAGAGCTGACCAACTTAGATGACGAGACTGTAGAAGCGACCATGTGGGAGAGCGCACCTGCTCCAAGACGCGCACGCGCAAAAGGAGATTTTGCTGCATCATCCTACAGCTTTGATGTATATTATGTCAACCAGGAAGACACCCATGACGTGACAAAGACCAGCAATTTTAACCTGAAATACCAGATGGAATTTCATACCAGCACCAATATAACAGCAGGTAATATTGAGATTCGTATTCCGGGCAAATTGCTGGATAAAAGAGCATCTGACGGCGGCTCCGTCGAGTGGAGCGAGATCGCAGTCCCGGCAGGACAGAGTGTCGAAGAACACACCTACAACCGCCGTACACCGTTTAACTATTATATAGCCGATAATGGAGATATCGTATTTTTCAACTACAGAGATATCCCGGCAGGAACCAACTCTGCATGGCAGGTACTCTATAAAAATGTAACATTGATGGAGATCGAGGACGGGGCAGAGTGGAAGCTGAATCCAGTCGTGACCGTGACAATCGGTGAAGGTGAAGACCAGATAACAGAGACAAAAGAGGACTATACCGCACTAACCGGCCGGATCGACTCATCGGTTGTCTTAAACAGCGTCACCAAGATCCCATACACCCGTTCAGGCACCAACTATACCCCTGGACTCTACACCGTCTCTCAGGTAAAGCAATTTATCGACGGAGAAGTGCCGGAGGCTTATCTGGATGCGAACGGCAGGCTGGATACCAACAAGTATCACTTTGCTGTATGGGAAGTCAAAGCAAGAGGAACCGCAACACAGCCGTGGAATCTGTCCATCATAGAAGATCCGGCTACCGCCGAGGGAGTAAAAGGTTTTGTAGTAGGCTACAAAGACCACTCCAATACATCAGAAAACTACAATCTTCCGATAGAAGAACCTGTGCAGATGTCACCGGCAGAAGATACAGACCCGATGGCACCGCCTGTTTATAAGGAAGAATCTTCACAGAATGTCCGTACAGAGGACTGGGCAAGCCGCTTCTATGTCGTGACCGCATATCCGGCAGAGCACGCAGATGAAGGGAAAGTTCTGGAAAATAATATCACCCTTACCTTAGATCCGATTGACCAGAAGGACGAGGACATATCCAAACCTGCAACCACCGCCAAATGGCCCTATGAGAACTATAACTGGTCCTATGACGGCGAGATGTTTTCAGTTACAAAAAAGATACCTGACGATACCAGATATACCGGTTGGCTGGATGCTTATAAAAAAGCAGCAAAACCAACAAATGGAGAGACGGCTGCAGATTATGGAGATCTGCCCTATACCACAACCGCCAATATGTATGGCTACAAACTGACCCATAACATAGAAGGTGCCAACCTTGGTCAGTACCAAAATGGAAACTACTATACCATGATCACGGTAGATGATGTGATGTATGCACATTGGGTAGGACCCGAAGGAGGCAAACAGCATCGTATGCTGGGCGAAGACGACTATTATTTCTCCGGTGTCACCATCGAGCAGAGTGATTATGGATATGATGTATGGGAAGACAAAGAGATAGATTCCGAGTGGAATACAGAAGAAGAACGGGGTACTTTGCCAGAAGATATTGATAACAAAGTACATATCTATGCGATGTTTGCAGCAACAGACAGTGTAGCAGTAAATGAAGCAGAAAAGAAAGGCCTGGTTTCTGAGGAAAAGAATGGTTGGAGAGAGCTATTACAGATTGATGAAGAAAAGCTGTCTCTGGATGCTTCCGGCAAGATGGAACCCTACGAATTGGAACAGGCGTATCTTGACCTGCACCCCTACCGCATCAAAGTCGAGCACAACACTATCGACTTCCGCAGCAGATGTAAGATCGATGTAAAAGTGCGCATGAGATCTAACTCACCTGTGATGCGGGAAATTATAGATGCTCGCGGGGAGGCAAAAGATGACGAGGCGAGTCCGGAGATCGAGATTGAGAACCTGGCTGGTGTGATGGGTACAGGTTATGTGGCTTTTAATTCCTCAGATGGAAATAGTACTGTTCTGCCTACCAATTACGGATATAACAAAAATTATGGAAATTATGATGGTATAACTGGAGTTCGGTCGCTCACAAGTCTTAGACAAGAATTATACGGCAGAACTGAGAGTACCCTCCCAGACTACGACAGCGCCACCCGCGTTGTCACCTGGCTGACCCGTACTTCTCGTGCGACCAAATCCTCCAAGACGACCAACGACGTAGATAACAACAGAGGGTTAGTAGAATACATGCTCACAGCCTATGACGGCTATGATATCTACAGCAAAGACAGCCTGGATTATCTCTTTGAAGATAAGAACATGCTCTCCCCAGGCCGTACGCATGTGGTATTCTACGATCTGCTCCCGTACGGGATGAATTTTGACGCATCCTATCCGGTGACGGCAGGCCGTATTACAGACCTGAGCAACAGCAAATACACCGAACAGCCAAGTCTGTGGAACAAGACCCAGGTCTCCGTGACCGTCACAGATAAAGATATCGAACCCAACTATCGTGGCACCGGCCGTACCCGTGTAGCATTCCATATCGTCTACGCAGGAGCCGAGACCACCTCCTACACATCCGGAAAATGGATCGAAGGCTGGGGGCTTCATTTCCGCGCTTACTACGACTGGAAAGATCTGGATATTGTCAATGACAGATATAAAGATCAGGCTGCATTTGCCAACTCCAATATCTGCGCCTTTATGCCGGATTTCAGCGACCGCGCAGAGGGAAGCAACGATGGCAAATGGGAGCTGTATGGATTAAAAGGAAGCGTCTACCATGACAATGGAGAGATGCCAAGCGGCAAAGAAGCTGTCTATGGAGATCTGATAAAGGATGGAAATATTGATGGAATCTCTCCAATAGCTACCATAACAGAGGGTGAGGATACAACAGAAGTCGAGGTAGATAAAGAATATGCAAATATTCTCTACGCCTATCACCCATTAGATGACGAGATCGCTGTCGCATCCGAGTCCAAGATCGAGACGCTGGTGCGTGCCGATACCGAACATCTCGAAGCCTTCAGCGAGAGCGCAGAAGTGGAAGTCAGCAGCAAAGACGAGGAAGGCAATGATAAGATCAACTATTACACCTATGATATCTCTGTAAGTGCCGAATCAAATTGCCAGGATATCGTGATCTATAACAATCTGGAAAATGGTGTAGCAGATCGAATTGGTGATGGTGATCCGTTTGATCCATTTGCTGAGAACTGGCAGGGCACTCTGGAATCCATAGATCTCAGAGGACTGACCGCTGAAGCAGGCGGAGTAGAGCCGACAGTCTACTTTAACAGCGAATTTATTAATATTACAACAGGAAATTCAGTTGAAAAGCTTGATCTTACAGAAGACGGATGGCTTACAAAAGAAGATTGGGAGACTAAGTATCCTATGGCCGATGTCAAAGCTATCGCCATAGTGATGCCCGACACTTTCACCCTGGAGTCCGGCCACTCCATCTCCTTCCAGGTCAAGATGCAGGCGCTGATGGAGACAGAGAATACGGATTATGAAGCTTACGCCTACAACTGTGCATCCTTCTATTCCCAATCTACTGTAAACGGCACTACCTCCATCATCGAGAGCAACGCAGCCCGCGTTGGTCTGACCAGGAAGACGGAGACCTTAGAGGTCATCAAAAAGATCGCCGGAGACGTACCAGCAGCCCGCCAGGGAGAACAGTTCAGCTTCTACGTCTATACGCTGCCATACGGTCCACAAGGCCGTAAAGTTCCGCTCTCATTTGCAGAATATGAACTGTTCCAGTTGAACAGTCAGAATGTATGGGAGTCCAAAGGCACCCATGGCGTAGACAAAGACGGCTATATGAAACTGACGAACGGTCAGAAGGCAGTCTTTACAAGACCCGGAGCCAGCAAAGTCCAGGTCGAGGAGAAAAAAAGCGTATTCTGGGATGTCAGTGTCTCTAAAGAGAGCAAAGACACTGTCACTATCCAGACCGTGACCAACACCTTCCGCCCGGTACTCTACGTGCAGAAGAGTCTGGCCTCCGTACCGACTGGGACGAATCTGACACAAGGGCAGAAGACCTTCACCTTCCAGTTAAAAGCAGACGGCAAACCCGTCGCCAACTCAGAATACTGGTATGTGGACCGCGCAGACCTAAGCGGAGCGACACCGAACCAAAAAGAAGTGATCATTGATGGCAAGAAGACCACCACCGGCAAGACCGATGCACATGGGATCTTTACCCTCCGCCAAGGCGAGATCATCGCGCTCTTCCCCGGAAACACTGGTGTCACCTTTGAACTAAAAGAACTTCAATTCGGTGAAGAGGCAGACAACGGGGAGACCATCACAACTGGCGAGGACTGGATCTGTACCTCTCCTACCGTCACCAGTACACTGCCCGCAAAAGGTTTCAGTAAGATCTTTATCAACTATTACAAGTGGAAAGACCTGTATGTAAGCAAAGAGATCACGCATCTGGAAAAAGAAGATCATGATCAGCTGCCTGTGGACGAGAAAAAGTTCACCTTCCAGGTATTTGAGGCAGAACTGAACGAAGATGGAACACTGAAACTGGATGATAAAAAGGAACCAATCCCTGTGAAACGGGACGACAAACTGACTACCGCCGGACTGAAGTGGGAGCTGCAGTTGGAGGAATCTGATACAACTAAACCACAGCCAATTCTGGGAGATATAAGCGGTTTTCTGGATGGTAATGGAACATTCTCCTGCACCCTTGGATTCCGCACTGTCAAGATCACTGGCGATGGGAACAACAAAGGCTTTGAGGCAAAGAAGATCTATATCGTCAAAGAATTAACAGATCGTATGCCAACAGGAACCCAAGAGCCAGGAAAAGGTCAGGAACTCTATCAGGCCGTCGTCGACGCCGACCAGGTACAGATGCCGATATCCAGCAGCAAAGAAGAAGCAACGCTTACCAACGACTATCTGAGACGCTCGATGTCCGTGAGTAAGACAGTCATCTTCAGCGAAGGAGCAAGACCGGACGAAGAACCTGTATTTGATTTTATCATTCAGGAAGTTGAAGGAACAGAGCCTGCGAGAGACTATCAATACACCATATTGGATGCGCAGGGAAATGTAGTGCCAGATAAAGATAAGATCTACACAAATGGCGGACGCTTCCAGCTCTCCGACGGACAGACCGCAGTCTTCAAAGACATTGGTATGCCAAACGACAGCTTCCAGGTCTGTGAAAAAGTAGATGCTAACTATCAGCAGATCGCTCCTTCTGTGGGAGGAAATACAGGAACTATTGATGGATATGGAGAATTTTCCAATGTTGCCTTATCTGATGGAGAGAACACATTATCCTTTATCAATGGTCAGAGCGGAAATCTGTATATCAGTAAAGAGTATGTAGAAGAAAAAGAAGGCGGATATGTAGATCAATTAAAAGGTATCATTAAAAAAGCTTGGTGGCAAGAAACATCTATGGGAACTATTCTTAAGCCAGGGGCTGGAATAGTATACGATAAGGAGAGCAGCAAACTGTATTATCTGGATCTGAGCAAGGTAAAACTCACTCTTAAGGTTACACCAGAAGAAGAGGAATCCTTTATTTGGCCATCACAAGATCAGGCAGATAGAGGTGAGGATTATATAGAGGTTGAGTGTATTAACCAGCTTAAGGGTGAGAGAACAACGATAAAATGGTATGTTGGTCAACCAATAGAAATCTACCCATGGGTGACATTGATTCTTCCAACTGAGATGTTCCCATCGAACGCGACATATACCTTGCAGGAAGAGCCAGAATACCAGCATCGGATAGAAAGGTGGAAATTTAAAGATGGTCAAAAACTTGCAGAGGGATATCTGCAGTTCAACCAGGTTGTTCCTGCGGATGACCAGCCAGTTACCGGAACAGTGCAAAAAGACGCGATGGCAAGAATCTGCAATGAAGTGACCTCACTTCCGATAGAGGATTATTGCCATGTCTATAAAGAGATGACCGATTATTCTGACGAAGTCACGACGGATGCACAGCCGCTTGTCTGGAAGGTGGAGCAGTATAACGAGGAGACTAAGAGCTGGTCCCCGGCAGGAGAGATTCCCTATATCGTATCCAGTTATAAAAATGGGACGAATATAGAAAAAAATCCGAAGTGTGACAGAATACCAGTCTCTGACCAGATCGAGTACACCGGAAGCGACGGCAAGATCCGGCTTGAGAAGACAGAAGATGGTTATCCGATGGTATCCTTCACAGAAGATCAGGTGTATCTCAATCTGTATAGCCAAAGGGATATTGAGAACTGGCTGGCGTGTAGGAATGAGAATCTTGTCCAGGGAAAACTTCTGCGCATTGTGGAAATACCAGAAGAATCTGATCCGGCATGGGGAAGATTAACTGGATATGATAAGGCTTTTGATGGAAAGCCTGAATTAAACAAGAAGCCCTTTTTATGCCCAAGGAGAGACGAGATTGAAGACTTGGTTAGAGAAGCTGACACTTTTGTCAACTCCAACAAGGAAGAGACCATAGCAGTCAAAAAGGCTCTGACAGAGGGTGCAGCGCAGACAGATCAGCAGTTTACGATGATCTTGAAGCAGGTGGTCTCAATGAATCCAGATACTTTCTGGAGTGATGGAGATATGCCGCTTCAGGAATATCTGGCTCATAAAGATACTCTTACAGAAATGGCAAAATGGTTGATAGACGCTGCCACACTCGAACCTCGCGGCAAAGTCCCATACACCATCCACAAGCCTGACGGCACCACAGAGGATGGCGTCACTACCTCCAAAGGTGAGATCAAGCTGCGTGCCGGAGAGTATGCGACCCTAGATCTGCCCCAAGGCACCCTGTGGACTGTAACGGAGGATACGACCTCCGTACCGACCTACATGCTGAAGGATCTGACACCCGGCGAGACAGAGAGCTACGCTCCCCTGCGCTGGCTGGATGATAACCTGATGCTGATCAATATACAGGAGCCGGCACCGGCACCACAGTCAGCAAACTATACAGTAGAGTGGTATGACGTGGAAGGTGAACCTATTAAAGAGCCAGAAAATCGTACGGGTACAGTTGGTCAAACGGTTAGTGTTACAGATGCAGATAAGATGGTGGAAGGCTATACATTCGATGAGGATAATGAGGGAAATGTTCTATCTGAGACATTACAAGAGAGTGGAACAAGTCTTAGATTGTACTTCAAAAAGAACCCCACACTGACTTCTTATAAAGTAGAGTGGTATGATGTGGAAGGTGAACCTATTAAAATGCCAGAAAATCGTACGGGTACAGTTGGTCAAACGGTTAGTGTTACAGAGGCTGATAAGAATGTGGAAGGCTATACATTCCATGAGGGTAATGAGGGAAATGTTCTATCTGAGACATTACAAGAGGGTAAAACGAGACTTATATTGTACTTCAAAAAGAACATCACACTGACTTATAAGGATAGAGGAATGCCATATAAACAAGTGGATTACTTCTACAACGATTCTGTTCTTATTGAAGATTATATGATGACTAGAGAAGGCTATCAATTTGTTGGATGGTCAACTAATTCTAGTGCAGTGGAGGCTGAGTATAAGGTTGGTGGGTCGTTTAACATTACTCAAGACACAACACTCCATGCAGTCTGGAAGCGTATAGACGCTAATTAATAGAAAGGAGGCCTTCCCCCTCGAAAGCCCTCAAGCCACCGAGGGGGATATGAAAAAATGATGAAACAATTTAAAAATCTAATAACCTTCCTGACTATTATCTGTTGTCTATCAGGAAGTATCCTCCCCGCTTATGCGGCGGGCGGGGGGACTGGGGTGCCGACGGCGACATTTATCAATGAACCCAATAATTCCCCGGACCTCTATGTAAGCAAGCAGGTGGAGAGTGCAGCCGAGGGCTATACAGCCCCGGCGGCGGATCTCTTCCAGTTTATCCTGACCGATGAAAACGGCCAGCCGATCCGTGACCAGGAATACCAGGTGATTGATGAGGATCTCGGTGAGGTGGCCGAATACAGAGGAAGATATAGTGATCAAAATCTACCAGGATGGTGGACCTGGATAAAAGGTGCCAAAATCACCAATACCACAGGCGACTATGGGATCTTCACCTTGAGGGCCGGGCAGACGGCATGTTTTAAGAACTTTGGAGCCAGGAAATATAAGGTAACAGAATCTTCTACCTATCTGACCCCCAAAAAGGAGGAAAACGGCGAGTGGAAAGTTGATAAGACACATGCTTATTGTGACCCGGAAGGGAATTTCCTGGAACTGAAGTATGAGTACGAAGAAGTCCTGTTTTCCGAGGGCGGTTATTCCTGTAAAAGCCCTGCGGGCGGCTCCACTCCTGTGAGTGAAGTGCTCTCCACAGGATCAGCCGTGACATTTACCAACCGCTACGTGCCCGAAGGCGCAGGCGGCAAGGCAGAGTTAAGAGTCAGTAAAGAGATCAGCTTTCTCAAAGACTATGACGCACCGGACACCCCGGATTTCTGGTTTTCGCTTCAGATCAAAGGGCAGCCCTGTGTGGATGAAGCCTACACGATCGTAGGTGCCAAAGCAGGAGAGAACGCAGAAGGCAAGACCGACAACAAAGGAAGATTTTCCATAAAAGGCGGTCAGACCGCAGTCTTCTCCCAGATCCCGGCAGACGCGGACTACAAAGTGACCGAGATCCCGGCCCTGACTGAGTTTACCGAGGAAGAACAGGCGGACATGACAGAAGAAGACCTCGGCAAAGTGATGCCCGAAGGCTGGTGGCCGATCGGTGAGACCAGTCAGGAAGGCTCCACAGGCAATTCCCTGGTGGAAGCAACTTTTAATAACACCAACGTCTCATTTGGCGTGATGAAGACCCTGACCACCGGACAAAAGACAGGTGAAGACTTCACCTTCCGCCTGACAGACGAATGGGGCAATGCCCGCTCAGGCGAGACCTACCTAAGATACACCACCGACGGCAAGCCCGTCTACACAGAAGAGGAGTATGAGCCGGAAGGTGATCAGATCTCCCTGAACGGGAAAGTGATCGCGACCGACACGACCGGCCCGGACGGTACATTTATCCTGAAGCCAGGTGAGGCAGCGGTCTTTATCGGCATGAAGCCAGGCGACCAATATCAGGTAAGAGAGCTGGCCGGCGGCAAATACGTCCAGATCCAGCCCATCCCTCCAGCGGAGGATTCCAAAGACGATATCTACACCGTCAGCGGCACGCAGGAGCCGCAGATGCTACATTATGTCAATCAGCCCATACCCAAAGGCACACTCAACGTGACCAAGACCATACAGATCGAAGGAGAAGATACACTGACCGAAGATGAATTTCACTTTGTATTGTATCGGGAACTGAGGACGTATAAAGAGGTGAAGGAGGTCTTTGGAGGCGACGCGACCGCAATTGACGAAAAGATCACAGCGGCTCTTAACAAAGAGGGCAATAAGCAGTATATCGCTGTTCAGGCGACAGAAGCTGAGGTAAACAGCTGGACAGCAGGTACAACGGAGGACAGCAACGAATATCTGTATACTGCGAATGATCAGAAATACAGAATCTACGCCACAGTAGAAAAAGCCATGTATTCCGTACAAAAAGGTCTGGAGACCTGGACCTATACGACTGGCCCGGACAGTAAAAACGGCTTAGATCCCGGAGAATTTGTATTAGATGCCGAGCATACCGCAGTCTTCAAAGACCTGTTGGCAGACAGAAAGTACCTCGTACGGGAGACCAAACTGACGACCGAGTACAAAGAGCAGATACCAACGACTGACAGTCCATACGTAACCATCGCTCTGGGCGTCCCGACAATCCCGTCCACAGACGGTACTACTGCAGAAGTCAAAGGACAAAACGTACTCCTGACAACCGAAGCAGGCGCATCCTTTGTCTTCACCAACAAATACATGCCAGACAAGATTGACCTGTATCTGCACAAGACCGACGGCAGCGGCACGACTTCACTGGAAGGCGCAGAATTTGCCCTCTACCTGACCCAGTCAAAAGAAGGCGACCCAATCCTGCCGACCGCAGTACCATCGACAGACACAGGAACCGACCCAGCCGCCCTGACAACTCAGGAGGACACCTCGTCAGACACATCTGACAATCCTCAGCCAGTCAGAACAGACGCAAACGGAATGATCTGCTTTAAGAACCTGCGGGCAGGCACCTATTGGCTGTACGAACTCAAAGCTCCAAGCGGCTACTGTCTCCTCAAAGAACCAATCAAACTGGAGATCAAACGCACCGCCGTGAGCAAAGATCCAGCGACCGGAGAAGAAGTTCAAGGCAGCGGTCTGGAAGTCCTGATCAACGGCCGAAGCCTGGCAGATAGTCAAAAATATAACAATATGATCGGTGAAGTAAGCATCGTAACTTCTACAACAGAAGGCACCAACGACCGACTCAACCTCACCGTCAAAAACACCGACCTATACGAACTGCCGAACTCCGGCGGTATCGGAATCTACTGGTATACGATCATCGGCACCCTCCTAATGTTGGCAGCCGTACTGATCTTATATAAAAACAACAGGCAGAGGAGGTGCTAGCGGATCAAAGAAACAATCACAGATCCCGGCAGCCTCCGCTGCCGGGGGAGACCCCGAAGCGGCCCACCGGGCAAGACCTGACGTAACACGTAAACAGGCAACCAAGCAAAGAAAGGAAAAGGAAATGAAAAAGATGAAAAAGATTTTGTCAGTAGTGCTGACACTGGCAATGGTACTGGGAATGTCGGTGACGACGTTTGCAGAAACATCAACACCAGGGACACCTGGAGTAACCGAGACACCTGCAACAGGTAAAAGTGGAGATACAGGAAAGATTACCATCGATGGTTTTGCATTAGAAGATGGGCAACTGCCTTCTACATTAAAGATTAGTGCATATCAGGTTGTAAAAGCTGTATATGCAAATAATGAAACCATTACGGATGGCAAAGGGGATAACAATGGAAGCTTCTCCAGCTATGCAGCAGTATATGGTGAAAGTGCAGTAGGTGCAGGTAATGTAATTGACACAACACCTATTGAAGATCCAACAGATAAAACTAAAGTACCTGAAATCACAATATCTGAGGATCAGTTGACAGCAGTTTGGAATCATATTGCTGAAGATGATGCTAATGTAGATAATGAAGCTTGCAATCAAATTGAAGTTGCTGTAACTGCTGATAATACTAAGACAGATGCTGCAAATGGTACTTTCTCTGTAACCTTGACAGGATTGAAAGTGGGTTCTTATTTGATTGCTGTCAGCGGAAGTGAGAGCAAGATTTATAATCCGATCGTAGCATCCATTTATTATAAAGTTAATGCAGACAGTACAGGAAATATTTTGGATGAAGCTAACTTTAGTATCCTTTCAACAGATAGCTGGGTAAAAGTAACTGATGGTCCGGCTGTTGAAAAATGGGTAGTAGGAGAAGACGAAGAGACCTCCAAAGGAAATTCTGCAAATATTAAAGAGGGTGACAAGATCGAATTTGCTGTACCAATCACTCCAATTCCAAATTATGGTGGAAAACATCCTGTATTTAATGTAGTTGATACATTAGATGAAGGATTTGATTATAACAATGATCTTAAAGTGGTTATTCCTGGCATAGTAAGCGAAGTTGTTGAAGACGAGGATGGTCTGCCTGTAGCTACAGTTGGTGATAAAGTATTAGAAGAAGGTAAAGATTATACACTTGACGTTAAAAAGGATGACACCACAAAGAAAACAACGATTACAGTTAATTTTGTAGTGACAGATTTTGGAACTATAAATGGAACAACTAATGATTATACTCTGAATCAGTATGTTGGAGAGCGTGCGATTATCCTCTATTCCGCAACATTAAATGAAAATGCTGCTGATAATTATGAGGAAAATGTAAATGATGTATCTATAAAATATACAAAGGATTCAAACATAAATGGTGAAGATGTAATTGAAGAGAAAGAAGACAAAACATTTACTTATACGTTTGATATCAATGGTGGTGCAAATGGTTCTACAAGTATTAAAGAACTTACCAGTGGTATCTTGACTAAGACAGGTGAAGAAACTGGCAAAGATATAGAAATTGGTAATAAAACTATAACAGATGTATTGAAAGATGCTGAGTTTACCTTATATACAGTAAATCCAGATACTTTCAAACCTACAGACAACGACAAACTTGAAGATCATATTTATACAAATGTGATTCATCCAACGGGAATTATAGCTTCTGCTGAGAATGGTCAATTGCCCATCAGAGGACTCGCCGCAGGAACAACTGGTAAACCAGCTAAATATTACTTAAAAGAGACAAAAGCACCAACTGGATATTCATTAAATGCGCATGTATTTGAGATTGCGATTGAAGCTACGTATCATGAAGAAAGCAATAAGGTTACTGGCGTAGAAGCTGGACAGCTGAAGTCTTGGAAGATTACTATTGACGGTAAGACAACTAATGAATTTACAGTATCACATGATGGTGGAACAGTTAAGGTTTATACAAATGAGAAAGAGGAAAATGGTATGAATACTAGTACAGTTCCAAATACCAAGATCGCATCCCTTCCATCCACCGGTGGTATCGGTACAACAATCTTCACCTTTGGCGGATGTGCAATCATGATTCTTGCAGCTGCTCTGTACTTCATCAGCCGCAGAAAATCTGCTAGATAAAGAAAAGTATTGTAACCAATCCAACCATACATAAGCCAAAAGACTCGTGCCGGCATGAGCGCCCGTAAGCTCATCCGGCACCCGTCCAAAACAGAACAACCTGCAACACGTGCAAGCAGCACCCCATCCCCACCCGCCCTGACCCGCGCGGATGACCACCCCATAGGTCGTCCACCGTCAGCCGCCGGGGATGAGGGGATACCCCCGCGAACTCTTTTGAGGGCGCTTTTAGCGGAGGTGAAATCCACTGCCCACGTAGACCCGGCGCGAAGGCCGAGCCTTCGCGTCGCTGGTCGAAGTTGCAGTTAGTTCACCGCAGCGTTGCCCTTGGGTTTGCGGGGGTATCCCCTCATTCCCGGCAGCGTCCTGCGTACTCATATACCGCATCTTGCGTACTCATATGCTGTGCCCTGCGTACCCATATATCGCGCCCAGCGTACACTATGTACAGCATCCAGTATATAAATTTACAACATCAAGGAGAGTCCAGACACATGAATAAAAAAATCACTACAATTATCCTCATTCTCATGTTCACAGCCGGCCTGTCCTTGCTGCTGTACCCATTCACAGCTAACCAATGGAACAACTACCGACAATCCCGCCTCATCACCACCTACGACGAAACCGTCGCAGCCCTCGATGAATCCGGCCAGATCGACTACGAATCCGAATGGCAAAAAGCCCTCGCCTATAACGAAGCCCTAGACCCCTACATCCTCCCCGACTCCTTCTCCACCGCCCAAGTCCCCGAAGAAGGCAGCGAAGAATACCTCTCCTGCCTGAACCTCACAAGCGACGGCATGATGGGCTACGTCCAGATCCCCAAGATCAACGTCAAAATCCCCATCTACCACACGACCAATGAAGACGTCCTCCAAAAAGCCGCAGGCCACCTGGCCGGCAGCTCCCTGCCCGTCGGCGGCGAAGGAAGCCACGCCGTCATATCGGCCCACAGAGGCCTCCCAAGCGCGGCCCTCTTCACTGACCTAGACAAACTCACAGAAGGAGACCATTTCCTCCTGTCCATCTTAGACGACACCCTCTGCTACGAAGTCGACCAGATCAGCGTAGTAGACCCCACGGATACCAAAGCACTCGTATCCGAAGCAGGCCAGGATCTCGTGACCCTCCTAACCTGCACCCCCTACGGTGTCAACAGCCACCGCCTGCTCGTCCGCGGACACCGGATACCCTACGAATCCGTCCAGGACGAAGTCATCCCCGCAGCCTCTGGTCTGATCGGCACCAGTCTCCATACCAGCTACCTGCTGTGGGTACTCATCGGATTAGGCGTGACCGGACTGTGTATCTTCCTATTATATAAGTACGATAAAAAAATCAAACAGACCGCGGCCTCCAAGGAGTGACTCACACCATGAAGAAAAAAATCCCGACCCTCCTCTTTGGACTCCTGTTCCTGATAGGCTTTGGCATCCTGTGCTACCCCACGATCTCCGATCAGTGGAACACCTACCGCCAGAGCAGGCTGATCACCAGCTACGAAGAGACCATCTCCCAGATGACACCTGAAGATTATTCCAAAGAATGGGAGAGTGCCAGAGCTTATAATGACAGCTTAGAACAAAATAACCTGTTAAGCGACGCCTTCACAGGCGATGACGCTGAATCCAAAGACAGCGAATACTGGAAGATCCTGAATATCTCCGGCGACGGCGTGATGGGGTATCTCTCGATCCCCAAGATCAATGTCAAGATCTCCATCTATCACGGCACCGGAGAAGACATCTTACAGACCGGAGCAGGACACCTAAGCGGCACCAAGCTCCCGATCGGAGGCGAGAGCACCCACAGCGTCTTAGCGGCCCACAGAGGCCTGCCAAGCGCAAGATTATTTACCGATATTGACCAGCTGTACCGGGGAGATCTCTTCTATATCCATATCTTAGACGAGACCTTTGCCTACGAAGTAGACCAGATCCTGCCGATGATCGACAAAGACGACTTGGAGACCTTAGGAGCTGCTCTTCAGATCATAGAAGGGGAAGACCATGTGACCTTATTTACCTGCACCCCCTACGGCGTAAACTCCCACAGACTCTTAGTCAGAGGAAGCCGGGTGCCATATAACGGAGAAGAAGAACTTGCAAACACCCCGGTAGAGACCATGCTGCGGGCAGTGCAGAACTACTATATGCTGTACCTGCTGCTCGGCTTGTCCGTGACCTTGTTAGTGATACTGTTTATGAAATATATATTTAGTAACAAAAAATCAGCAGGAGCATAGACAATGCCCGGAAGGAATCTCAGACGGGAAGCGGCTGAAATTTTTTCCAGATACGGGGCATTGGATATGCGGATGCGGAACTATAATAAGGAGTTAAAAATGAAGATAATGGATAAAAGGGGCAAGGCCCTGCTGGTATGTTCTCTGTTGGCGGCTCTTACCATACATACAGGGACCGCCTACGGGGCTACAGGGATCGATGTGGAGAAAACAGACTGTCAGCTCACCTTTACACTGGATGCCGAAGAGCTGCCGTCCAAAGAACAGGCAATCCTTCAGGAGACTGTCGCAGGTTATCAAAGCTATTATCAGGAACTGTCCGAGGCGCTGAACGAACAGGCGATTGAGGCGAAGATCTACCGGGTGGCAGAAGTAGACGTAAGCGGACAATATGCTCTGCTGCCGAATTATGCCGGGGCAGAGGCACTGAGCGGGATCACCAGAGCAAGCGCACAGACCACCGCGAACGAATGGGCCATGTGGGCAGAAGAAGCTTCGGTCATCGCCAGAGCACAGACACCGCAGCAGACCGTCTTGATTGAAAAAGATGCCGACGGCAAAGTGCATGGATATGCCAAAGACCTCCCGACCGGACTCTATCTCGTGGATGTGACCCCAGTGGAGACCACCGGATACCAGTACCAGTTTATCCCCTACCTGATCTCCCTGCCCAATCACTACGGAGATGACGGCGGCAGCGACGAGTGGATCTACGGAGACGGAGATACCCCTGTTCTGGTCGCGCTGAAGCCGGAGCGAGAAGACCGCTATGGAGATCTGGTGATCGAAAAAGATCTGACTTCTTATCATGAGACCTTGGGCGGAGCCTCTTTTGTCTATGAGATCCGGGCGGTAAAAGAAGATGCACTGGTCTACAGCGATGTGGTGGCGCTGAATTTTGACGCGCCGGGGCAGAAAAGCCTGACGGTAACGGGCATCCCCGCAGCCGCGGAAGTGACGGTGACAGAGATCTACACCGGTGCCGGATATCAGGCTGTGGGAGCTGCAAGCCAGACCAGACAGACAGAAGCAGACAGGGCCGTACAAGTCTCTTTTGAAAATGAATACGATGGAAGCCTGAGAGGGGGCGGCCCCGCAGTGGTGAACCATTTTACCTATGAAAAGGATATCGAAGGCAGTGAGAACCTGACCTGGGAGAGACAGTGACAAGGGGGTGGAAGTAGATGAAGAGGAAGACAAAAAAACAACTGATCCTGGCCGCTTTTGCCCTTGTACTGATAGGGTCTGTGTCGACGAAGACGGCGATGGCATATTTTACCACCTATACATCCGCAGGCGGCAGAGCGCAGATCAGTCTGGGATTCACAAAGACGGAGACCGAAGATACGGTATCCGACTGGACGAAACACATCGCGATCGAAAACAGCGGGGAGCAGGAGTGCTATGCCCGCGTAAAGGTGTTGGCGGGCGAACAGTTTAAAGACCGCCTGATGTATACGACAGAAGCAGATGGATGGACACAGAATACAGCGGACGGCTACTGGTATTACAACAAGATCCTGGCGCCGCAGGAGAAGACAGAAGAACTTCTGGTAAAGTTAGACCGGGGAAAGCTGTCTGAGATCACACAGGCCGGAGAACAGAAGATCTTTAATGTCATTGTAGTGCCGGAGTATACAGCGGTGCTGTATGACGAGGCGGGCAATCCTTATGCAGACTGGGATCTGTCTGTAGCAGGGGAGGTTGAGTGATGAGAGCGAGAAAAAAGACGTGGACACCTGTGCTCCTTTTAGGGGCAGCGGTCGTACTGCTTTTATTCAGTGCGGTGGGCAGCGCGAGGGCAGCGCTGACGTATTACAGTGAGAATTATGCGATGGAAGTGACGGTGTCAAGCATCGGCGTGACACTGACGGAAAATGGAAAAGATGTCAGCTTCAGGAACTATATCGAGGATGACTGGAGCGATTCCGGGGATGGAGAGCTTCTTTTGGATCTTCTGAAGGAGACAGATGGAAAACTGGTGCCGGGCAGAGCCTATGCAGAGCAGATCGGCGTAAAAAACAGTGGAGCCATCGACAGTTATGTACGTGTGATCCTTTATCGGAGCTGGCAGGATGCAGATGGAAATAAAGATACTTCGCTGTCGCCGGATCTGATCGATCTGGGTCTAACAGATACTAATGGATGGATCGTGGATGAAAAAGCTTCCACGCCGGAGCGGATGGTCTTGTATTATACAAAAGTATTGCCGGTGGGAGAGAGCACGCCGCCTCTGTGCGAGACACTTCGGGTACATCCGGATGTCTTTGAGGAGGTGACGCAGGAGACGACGGTGACAGAGAATGGAACCGTGATCAAGGCGTCTTATAAGCATGACGGATACTGGATGAGTCTGGAAGCGGAAGTGGATGCGGTGCAGACCCACAGCGGGCAGGAAGCAGTGAAAAGTGCCTGGGGCGTGGATGTGACCATCGCAGAGGACGGGACGCTTGGACTTGTACCTTAGAGGGCAGAAGACGTGAGCAGACATAGCGGCAAAAAAAGCCGGATGGCAGCGCTCTGTCAGATGACAGGAACGGGACTTTTACTCGCCCTGGTGCTTGCCTGCCTGCCGCTGACTGTTCCAAGGGTCTTTGGATATCAGATCTATACCGTCATCAGCGGGAGCATGGAGCCGGCGATACCGGTCGGGAGCCTTCTGTATATTCAGAAGATGGAGCCGGAAGAAGTGGCAGAAGGTGAAGTGGTCGCATATTACGGAACCAGTGAGTCCGGGGCGATCATCACGCACCGGGTGCTGGAGAACCGGGTGGTGATGGGAGAACTGATCACCAAAGGAGATGCCAATGAGAAAGAGGATCTAAGACCGGTGCCTTATGGGAATGTGATCGGTGAAGTGACATGGTCGCTGCCGGGTGCAGGCCGTATCGCAGAGCGGATGACAAGCCGGGAAGGAAAGGTGCTGGCGGGAGGTATCGTCGTATTGGCAGTGCTTTTGCAGGTGCTGGGAGGATGGCTTGGCAAGAAGTTGTAAAGAGGATGGCTGTAGGTTTTGTATAGAATCGTTTGAAAAGGTTAGACTATACCGATGGTCTGGCTTTGATGGAGGTAGCGGGAGATGAGAAAAAGGTCTTGGTGTCTGGGGCTTATGGCGCTTCTGATCGTGGGAAGCACCGGGGTCGTGCAGGCGGAGGAGTATACGGAAGACCGTGGATGGAAAGTGGAGTTTACGGGGAAGGAGATGGTGAGCAACTTTTCTTCTTCGGAGATCTCAGATGCGGTGTATGCACTGCAGCCAGGGGATCAGGTGACGATCCGGCTGGCGCTTTCCAATGGAAGCAAAAAAGAGGTGGACTGGTATATGACCAATCAGGTGCTGTCCAGTCTGGAGGACCACTCAGAGGAAGCAAGGGGAGGAGCGTATGCGTATCATCTGTCTTATACAGACGGTACGGGAGCGGTGACGACCTTGTACAGCAGTGAGAATGTGGGTGGTGAGAAAGATGCCGTGGCAGGGCTTGGACTTCGGGAGGCTGTGGACGGACTGGATGAATATTTTCAACTGGACCGTATGGCTGCCGGCGAAACGGGAGCGGTGGAACTTACCGTGGCGCTCGACGGAGAGACGCAGGGAAACGGCTACCAGAATACCCTGGCAGATCTTAGGATGAATTTTGCGGTAGAGCCGGGAAGGACTACGGGCGGAGGCTCTGGCGGTTCTGGTTCGGGCGGCTCCGGCGGTTCGGAGGAATCTTCCGGCGGGGGAGAGACACCGCAGGGAGGCTCACTGTATACGACAGGTTCGGTACAGACCGGGGATACCAGTCACTTGATCTTTTGGTCAATGGCTGCACTTTTGAGCGGGCTGGTGCTGCTGTTTTTGGCAGTGAGAGGATTTCAAAAGGACAGAGGAGGCGAGAGGCATGAATAGATTCCGCAGATGGTTAGTGGGACTTTTGGCACTGTGTCTGATGGGAGTCAGCGGGCTTCCTGTACAAGCGGCAAACTATACGTATACCGTTACCTTTTATCCGGGAAATCACGGGAGCTTTCAGGGACTGTCGCAGGTGTCCGTGGACAACAGCAAGTCGGGGTCTTCGTATCAGGTGAGCGGAGGCGGTGCGGCGATCACGGTAAGCGGCCTGCAAAAAGAGGATGTGGTCAGTTTTGACGCAGGCATGGAAGGGGCGGTGGCCTTAGACAGCGGCAGTAAATATTATGTCCGGGGAATCCGTCAGGGAGGAAGAGACAACAGTACCGTGGCTACTTCGGCATTTCGGGTGACGAGAGATGAGGACTATGTGGTCGCATATGGGATTCGCGGAAATATGACATCCTATGTGGTGAATTATCAGGATGCATCGGGGCGGACTTTAGCGCCGAGCCGGACCAGCTATGGAAATGTAGGGGACCAGCCGGTGATCGCCTTTGTCTATATCGAAGGATATCAGCCGCAGGCTTATAACCTGACCAAGACACTGAGCGCAAATGCGGCAGAGAATGTATTTACATTTGTGTATACAAGAGTCAGAGGCGGCACAACCGGAGGTGGTGGCGGCACTGGAACTGGTGGAGGTACGACCGGGACAGGAGGTGCCACAGGAACAGAACCGGGAGCCGGGACAGGCGGAGCAGCTGCTGGTGGAGCCGGCGGTGCAGGTGCAGTCGGCGGAGGTGCCGGGGCAGCACCTGGCGGAGCAGCCGGAGGCGCGGCTGACGGAGCCGCAGCGGGGGATGCAGGCGGCGCAGGAGCAGCTGGCGGTGAGGCAGGAGCAGCCGACGGCGGAGCGGTGCAGAACCCGGCAGCCGAAGAAGGACCTCAGGAGCCGGAGGAGATCATCAACCTGGATGACGAAGATACACCTCTTGGCAATTTCAACGGGGAAGAGACGAGCGGATTGTTTGCTCCTTTTGGAATCCCGATGGCAGTATGGATTGCTTTGTTGGTAGCGGCAGCCGTAGTGATTGGGGTTGGTGTACGCTATCGCATGGTACGGGCTAAGAAAAAAGAAAAGACAGAAGAGTCACAATGACAGAATATGTACAGGGTGTGTCCGAGAGTCATCTCAGACATGCCCTAGCATGGTTTTTGCAGGATGACAGAAATGAGATGATTATGGGGAGCAAACAGAACGGGAGACAGGATGTGGAATGGGAAACATGAGGGGTAAAACAGAAGAAAATACGCTATATGTACAGACATTCGGCGGATTTTCATTGTCCTATGGAGGCAGATCAATTACAGGCGGAATGAAATCCAGAGAATCACAGTTTATCTATCTGATGGAGCTTTTGCTGCATGAAAGGGCGGTGGGAGTCAGCAGAGACCGTTTGGAAGCGGTGTTGTTTGAGGACCGGGAGATCAGGGACATCCATCATGCGACACGCAGCGTGATCTACAATGCGAAGAAGAGGCTTCGGGCTGCCGGACTGCCGGATGTGAATTATATCGTGCAAAAAGACGGCGTCTACTATTGGACCAATGAAGTGCCTGTGGTGGAGGACGCCAGGGAATTTGAACAGTTGTATCGGGAAGCAGAAGAAGCAGAAGATCTAAAAGACCGCCTGAACCGGTATCTGGATGCCTGTTACTGCTATCGGGGGGAATTTCTGCCCGCCCATGCGGGCGTCCTCTGGGTGGCTCAGGAGGCGAAAAAATACCGGGGACTTTTTTGTAATTGTATGGATAAGGCCGTATGGCTTCTGCGGGCCAGTGAGAAATATGGAGAGATGGAAGAGCTGGGGATCTATGCGGCGAAGATCAGTCCGATGTCAGACTGGGAAACCGTCACGATGGAAGCTTTGGTGTCCATGAGGCGCTATACGGACGCCAGGAAATTCTATGATGATACTGTGGAACTCTATTTTCGGGAACAGGGGCTTCAGCCGTCCAGACAGATGATGGAACTGGTACATAAGCTGGGGTCACAGTTGGAGCAGCAAAGAGGCGCATTAAACGAGATTCAGAATCGGCTGGCAGAGGAGTCCTGCGATGAGGCAGGAGGATATCTGTGTCCGTATCCGGTCTTTCAGGGGATCTATCAGATGGTGGAGCGCATGATGGAGCGGGGCGGACAGTCGGTCTATCTGATGCTGTGTATGGTGGTGGATGCCAAGGGCAGGATGATCGAGGAGGAGCTGATCTTGGAAGAGCTGACGGAGAATCTGGGAGAAGCGATTCATCAAGCGGTACGCAGAAGTGATGTATTGTGCCGGTATGGCGGCGGGCAGTATCTGGTGCTTTTGGTCAATACTGCATTGGAAGACTGTCAGGTGATTCAGGAACGGATCAGCCGCCGCTTTGCAGCAAGAAGGAGACGCACAGAGATCCAGTATTATGTAAATAGTGTTATCTGTTCTCCGAAAAAGAAGGGCTAAAGATATGGAAAGATCGCAGTGGTACGTGGGTGTACCAAATGGAGTTGTGTTGTGTGTGGATTATGTCACCGGAGGCAGTGAGCCGGGGGGAAGGCTGTATCATTCGTATAGTCGGGAGATGACCCCATTTTCCAATATGGATGAGGTCTTGTTTTATATGGAAAAACTATATGATTATCTGAAATTTCCTTATCCGACGACAAATACACGTTCGTTTTTAGCAGAGCCATTAAAAAAAGGCCCTGGAGAAGAAAGGATAAAGATCATGAAAGACGAAGAATTATTGAGCCAGCATGGGGATCTGGGGAGTTTTATCATCCGGGTACAGCATCGGCAGAACAGCAGCTGGCAGGGGCGGATCACGTGGATGGAGCAGGATAAGACATTGTATTTTCGCTCGATCTGGGAGATGATCAAGCTGATTGACAGTGCGGTGGAGACGACAGAGGCCAGAGACGAAGTGAGTTGGTTTGAAGGAAATAAACCCTGTGAAGAGAAAGGATAGACACAAGATGGAAGACAGAGTAAGAGAAAAAGGAACCTTTCTGGTACGTATTCAGTTTCGGCAAAAGGAGACCTGGCAGGGGCAGGTGACGTGGGCGGAGGAGAATAAGACGGTGAGTTTTCGCAGCGCGTTGGAGCTTCTAAGGCTCCTGGACGAAGCCGGAGAGACCGACGGACGCACATGGGCGGATGCGGCGCAGGTGCAGAAGTGACGGAAATGCTGTCAGGGACTTTCAATTGCATCGCTGGGCAAGGCTGATAGCTGCTAAAGATTGGGAGGGGATACATATGACAGCAAAAGGAAACATCTATATGGAGACGGCATTGGATGAGATGGATAAGATCAATATGAGTGAAAATGAACGTTACCTCTATCTGCGCCGCCAGATGGCAGAGTCTGATATGGCAAGTATGGTACACTGGGCGAGCAGACAATTTGAGGAAGGTGCAAATAAGGGAAGAGAGGAGGGAAAAATAGAGATCATCTTGCATATGTTATCTCAGAATCTCACCTGTGAAGAGATCGCACAATTGACGAATCTGCCGCTTGGTGAGGTGGTGAAGGTGAAAGAAGACAGGGATCGTAAGTCTGTGGAAGAATAGTGGAAATCCCCGAACCAGATATTATGTGGTTCGGGGATTTTTAGGGTTTTTGAATCAGGAGGTATTGACCATTATCGGCCAGAATCTCGTACTGGGAGAGGGCAGGATAGTCTTGTAAAAACGGGATGGAGAGGATCAAGAGGCAGCTGTTTTCGTCTGTTAAGAAGGCTTTGGCGCCGCCGTCCTGGCAGTTTAAGTCGCCTTCCAGCAGGGCGAGCAGACGCATGTTTTGTTCCCAGGAGGTGGTGTTGGCGTAGAGGAAGGGGTCATAGGCGTCTAAGTAGATCACAGAGCCTGATTTTGCGTCTTGCCGGTCAAACTGTTCTGTGACAAAGGTCTGCAGGTCGTTGGAGCGGGCGCCGCGGACATTGTCGGTGTAGTTGTCCCAGAGAAAAGACAGGGTTATGATGCTGGTTGACATAAGACATACCAGAGAAAACAGGGCAGGTGCTTTGACAGAAGTGAAAAAGTGAGATAAGAAGATCCCTGCCAGGATGCACAGAGGGACGATACAGGGATATACGTACCACATCAGCTTGGTGGAGACCAGGGAAAATAATACAAGCGGCACAAAGAACCATAAGAGAAGTCCTTTTTGGTCGTCTGAAGGCATGGGAGTATCCGGGGTTCTGAGCGGGCGCAGCAGAAGGTAGCCAATCCCTAAGAGGAGGATCACACTGAGATAGCCATACAGGTAGTCAAAATTGAAAAAGATGGAGGTCAGGTAAAAAGAAAACGGAAATCCATGACCTTCCAATCCTCCGGCAGCAGTGCGGCCTGCAAGGTCGGCTTCGTACATCTGCTGAAAAAAAGTCAGACCGTCATAGGAGAAGCGTAAAGCTGCCCATAAGAAGATCGGGGCTACAGCGCAGAAGAGAAAGCCTCCTAAGATCCGGGGGCGTATCTTTTTCCACAGTCCGCTCAGGATCAGATAGAAGATCCCCACGAAAGCGATCATGCCGGCATGGAAGCTTTTGGTTAAAAAGGCCAGGGAAAAGCACAGCCCACAGGCTAAGAGCCAGCGCTGGTCGCGGCGGATCTGCAGCATGGCCAGCATAGCCAGGGTAAAGAATAACAGATAGAGGCTGTCGGCATCTCCTGCGCGTACCAGATGGGCTTTAAACGGGAAATAGTTAGCCGCTAAAAAGACCATGGTAAACAGAGAGGCAAGTCTGCCATAGCGCTTGGCAAACAAGCCTGTACAAATCACCGTGATCAGATAGGCAAGGGCAGAAAAGAAACGAAGTCCCAGTGCAGTATAGCCAAACAGGGAAAAGCCCGCTATAATAGTAAGGAAAGAAAGAGGAGGCTTGACATTCCAGTAGTCGGGTTGTCCAAGATACGTATTGACCAGATAGTTCTGCGTCTGCATCATCTCATAGGCAGAGATGCCGTGACGGGCTTCATCCCAGGAGTCAATGGCTCCAATGGAAAGGCAGCGAAAGCACAAAAAGGCAGTGAGCGCTGTAAGCAGCAAAAAGCAGGGCCAATAGATTTTTTCCACAATCGTAAGGGTCGAATGATATAGTTTTTGCATGAGTGCCTCCTGATCTGGATATAAAAATGCATATAAGGTAATATAGCATGTTTCAGAGCAAAAATCCATGGTACTTGTAATAATTCTGTAATAATGTTATAATCAACCATTATCATTGAGCATAGGGAGTGAGGCATGAAGAGACAGTTATGGATACCCTTCCTGGGGCTTTTGATTGGGGGGATGGCGTTTTTTGTGGGGGAGACGGGCAAAGATGAACAGGGGTTTACATTGCCTGGCTATCACAATGCGGATGCCAAGTTTTTAGGAGACCATGTGATCACGAGCGTGGATGAGGGGATACAGATCTTAGATCTTTCCGGAAATGTGGTAAAACAGTATGAGGGACTGTCTGCATCCTGGTTGTATCCGCAGGAAGCGGATGATGGAAAGGTCTGGGTGGTTGCCTACAGCAATCACAACATGGAGACGCATGTTTTGAAGCTGAAAGCTTCGGAGGATTTTTCATTATTGGAGGATCAGAAGATCCTGACTACGGACAAGTTAGCGATTGACCCGGTCTTATTACATGATGGTGATCAATGGTATCTGACCCACACGCTGATCGACGGCACGATCAACAATCCGGACCCGGAAGGAGACAATGGGGTCTATACCGTCTGCCTGTATCGTTCGGAGGATCTTGATAAGTGGGAATATGTGACGGATATCATCAGCAAAAAGCAGAATCTGGAAGACGGGGATCTGCGGACAGCGGATGGAGTTTTATACTATTTTTTTGAGATGGAACAATATGATAAAGGACCTTCAGCGATCTGCATGATGAGTTCTGCCGATCAGGGCAAGACCTGGAGCGGACCCAAGGAACTGCTGCCTCCGACTGCCGATCAGGAGATGGCAAGCTGTGAACAGACCGAAGAAGGATGGCGGCTCTATCTAAGCAGCGACCAGGACAGCCCAGGAGCGAGCTATCAGGGAGCATCAGTATACTATGCAGACTATACCGCCGACTTTACCCCTTTGGGCGGCCTGAAGCGCTCATCCATGCCAGAAAATCAATCTGTGAGACTCTATGAAGTAAAAGAGATCCAGGGGCAATTATATTTTCTGTTCGCCCGAAATTTTCTTACAGACTGTGATCTATTACTACGCACCATAAAACAAGAACCATAAAATATGTAACCAAAAAACAGCAACTGCCCGTACAAGCCCCAAGAGGATTTTCAGACGCATAAGTGGCTGAAAATGCTCTTAGAGCAGGGGGCTTGGTAGGGTGGTTGCGGAACTTAAATAGGAGACTTTATTTATGAAGGGAATTATTTTAGCAGGTGGGTCAGGCACAAGGCTGTATCCGCTGACCAAAGCAGTATCCAAACAGATTATGCCAGTCTACGACAAACCGATGATCTATTATCCGCTTTCGATTTTGATGTTGGCGGGTATCCGGGAGGTATTAATCATCTCCACACCGAGAGATCTTCCGGTATTTGAGGAGCTTTTAGGCGACGGCAGTCAGCTGGGGATGCGGTTTGCCTACGCAGTGCAGGAGCAGCCCAGGGGACTTGCGGATGCTTTTATCATCGGAGCGGATTTTATCAGAAAAGACAGTGTGGCGCTGATTTTAGGAGATAATATCTTCTATGGACAGAGTTTTTCCCAGGTGTTAAAGAGAGTGGCAGCTCATGAGAGCGGAGCTACGATCTTTGGATATTATGTGAGAGATCCGCGGGAGTATGGTGTGGTGGAATTTGACGAAGACGGCATGGCAATCTCGATTGAAGAGAAGCCAGAGCATCCCAAGTCCAACTATGCAGTACCAGGCTTATATTTTTACGACAATGACGTGGTAGAGATTGCTAAGAATGTAAAGCCTTCTGCAAGAGGAGAGATCGAGATCACGAGTATCAACAATGAATATCTAAGAAGAGGAACCCTCAGAGTGGAGACTCTTGGGCGCGGTTTTGCATGGCTCGATACGGGGAATCACGATGCGCTGTTAGATGCAGCAGATTTTGTGGCAGCGTTTCAGAAGAGACAGGGACTCTATATCTCCTGTATTGAAGAGATTGCATTTCGTAGAAAATTTATCAATAAAGAGCAGCTCTTAAAGCTGGCAGAGCCTCTGATGAAGACAGCATATGGACAGTATCTCGTAGATGTAGCAAATGGATTATAAAAACAGCGGAAACTATAGCTGAATTATAATAGGAGCGTAAAGATGGGTAAAATTACAGTAGAGACATGTAAGATCGAGGGACTTAAGATTATTACTCCGGCGGTATTTGGAGATGAGCGGGGGTATTTTATGGAGACTTATAATTACAAGGATTATAAGGATGCGGGGATTGATATGGAGTTTGTGCAGGATAATCAGTCGGCTTCTAAGAGGGGGGTCTTAAGGGGCCTGCATTTTCAGATTCATTTTCCACAGGACAAGTTAGTCCGGGTGGTGAGCGGCGAGGTGTTTGATGTGGCTGTGGACTTGCGGCCGGGTTCTAAGACGTATGGGCAATGGTATGGGGTCGTATTGTCTGCAGAGAATAAGAAGCAGTTTTTTATTCCGAAAAATTTTGCCCATGGATTTTTGGTGCTGTCGGATTATGCGGAGTTTGCCTATAAGTGTACGGATTTTTATCATCCCAATGATGAGGGCGGTCTTGCCTATAATGATCCGGACATTGGAGTGGAGTGGCCGATTCCAGAGGAAATGGAGTTGATCATCTCTGAGAAGGATCAAAAATGGGGCGGTATCAAAGCGCTGACAAGATAAGGAGGACCCTTTATGGTCCAGATGTTTCGGGAATTTTGGGAAAACAGAAAGCTGATCTGGAAGCTTGCCAAAAATGATTTTAAGACGCGGTATGCGGGGTCGTATTTTGGTGTGGTATGGGCCATGGTGCAGCCGGTGGTGATTGTGCTGGTGTACTGGTTTGTCTTCCAGATTGGGTTAAATAATGCGACAGCGGAACTAAAACAGGGGATTCCTGTGCCGTTTGTACTCTGGCTGGTAAGCGGGATTGTGCCATGGTTTTATTTTTCAGAGAGTCTGAGTAATGGGACCAATGCGCTTCTGGAGTATCATTATTTGGTGAAAAAGGTGGTGTTTCAGATTGATATACTGCCTCTGGTTAAGACGATTGCAGCACTTTTTATCCATGGGTTTTTTGTGGTGTTTATGCTGCTTTTGTTTGCGCTGTATGGGTATGTTCCGGGAGTGCATACGCTGAAGGTGATCTATTTTAGCGGGAGCCTGATGATTTTTGTGACGGGGCTTTGTATGCTGACGAGTTCACTGGTGATCTTTTTCCGGGATCTGAGCCAGATCATCAATATCTTTTTGCAGGTGGGGATCTGGATGACGCCGATTATGTGGTCGTTGGAGGACTTGCTGACAAAATACCCTGTTTTGGGAGTGCTGAAGCTGAATCCGCTGTGTTATATTGTGTATGGATATCGGGGGGCGCTGTTTCAGATAGAGTCGATGGCGGATCTGGGATGGATGCATGTGTATTTTTGGGGAGTGACAGTCTTGATTTGGGTTGTGGGGAGCGGAGTGTTTCGCAGGCTTAAGGTGCATTTTGCGGATGTGCTGTGAGTAGGGATGAAGAGAGGACTTGGGTATGAGTAGTGAAGCGATTAGGTTGGAGAATATTACGAAGGTGTATAAGTTGTACGGGCGCAATCGGGACCGGCTGAAGGACTCTCTGGGGCTGACAAGGAAGAAGTGTTATCAGGAGCATTATGCCTTGCGGGATGTGAGTATGACGATCCGGCAGGGAGAGACGGTGGGGATCATCGGGGTGAATGGTTCCGGGAAGTCTACGATCCTGAAGATTATTACGGGGGTCTTGAGCGCTACGGGCGGAGAGATGGAGATCCAAGGGAGGATCTCGGCGCTTTTGGAGCTGGGGGCGGGCTTTAATATGGAGTATACGGGGCTTGAGAATGTGTACCTGAATGGGACGATGTTAGGATTTTCGGAGGAGGAGATTAAGGAGAGGCTTCAGGATATCCTGGATTTTGCGGATATTGGGGAATTTATTCATCAGCCGGTTAAGACGTATTCCAGCGGCATGTTTGTGCGGCTGGCTTTTGCCGTGGCGATTAATATTGATCCGGAGATCCTGATCGTGGATGAGGCGCTGTCGGTGGGGGATGTGTTTTTTCAGGCGAAATGTTATCACAAGTTTGAAGAGTTTAAAAAGTTAGGCAAGACGATCTTGTTTGTCAGTCATGATCTGACAAGTATTGCGAAATATTGTGACCGGGTGATTCTGCTGCATAAGGGTGTGAAGCTTGCGGAGGGGTCGCCGAAGGATATGGTCAATATGTATAAGAAGCTTTTGGTGCATCAGCTGGATGAAGAGACGCTGGAAGATGTGAGCGGCAAAAGTGAGATTGACAAGCATACAGAAGAGGGGAAGGCCTGGAAGGATCATTTTGAAGTGAATCCTTCGATCCTGGATTATGGGGAAAAACAGGCGGAGATTGTGGATTTTGCGATTATTGATCAGTATGGGCAGTTTTCGAGTATTATTGAGAAGGGTTCTACTTGTCAGATTAAGGCGAAATTGTATTTTCACAGCCAGGTGAAAAATCCGATCTTTACGATTACGATCCGGAATAAGCAGGGGACGGACATTACGGGGACGAACAGTATGTTTGAGCGGGTCGAAACGGGGACGGTGGAGGCTCATGAGACACGGATTGTGACGTATACCCAGCGGATTGACCTGCAGGGGGGAGAGTATCTGATCTCTCTTGGCTGTACGGGTTATGTAAAAGATGAGTTTCGGGTGTACCACAGGCTGTATGATCTGGTGGGGATGACCGTGCTGTCGGATAAAGATACAGTGGGATTTTATGATATGAATACAGTGATTACGGTGGAAAAGGGTTAAACCATGGGAAAGGAGGTCTCACAGGTGGAGCGTATGCAAGAGGAACGATATGGGAATGTGCCGGTCTGTTATCTGGACCCGGATGCGATAGAACTTCAGAGGGCGCCGGAAGAAGATGAGCGAATATTGACGCTTTTGGAAGAGGGGTATGACTGCCGGACAGGGAGTGAGGTCTCCTGGCCGGTACTTTATCATCTGTCTCATCTGAGAGAGAATCTGACAGAGTGGCTGCCAATCGGCGCTGAGGATATGGTTCTGGAGTTTGGTGCGGACAGCGGGCAGCTGACCGGGGGATTTTTAAAAAAGGCGGGTCGGGTGGTCTGCTTAGAGGAGCGGATCAGCCGCTGCCGGATACTGGCAAGACGGTATGCTGAGGCAGAGAATCTGACGGTCTATGCGGGGGATGTCTGGAAGCAGCTAGAGTGGCTTGGAGAACATGGGGAGTCTTTTGACTGGATCATTGCGCCGGATCTATTGATGTTGGCGGTACAACATTTTTCGGGGGAGCAGCTGCAGGCGGAGGCCTTGAGAATATTAAGGACATATCTGAAGCCGGGCGGGCATCTTTTGCTGGCGGCGGATAATCGTTTTGGGCTGAAATATTGGGCGGGGGCGATGGAGCCTCATACGGGGAACTATTTTGACAGTCTGACGGGACAGGGGATGACGGTCTCGAAGCGGGAGCTTGAGCGCATCTTAGAAGCGGGGGGCTGTCAGGAGGCTGTGTTTTATTATCCTTATCCGGAGCGTTGGTTTCCGACGGCGCTCTATTCGGATCAGAGGCTTCCCAAGGCGGGGGAGCTGAATCGGAATCTGCGGAATTTTGAGGGAGAGCGGCTGGTATTATTTGAGGAAGAGAAGGTCTATGACCAGTTGATTGCCGATGGGCGTTTTCCGGAGTTTTCCAATGCGTTTTTGTGCGTGATCGGGCCACGGATGGAGGAAGAGACGATCTATGTAAAATATTCCAATGACCGGGCGAAAGCCTATGCATTGCGTACGGATATTGTTAAAAATATGTCAGGGTATGAGGTGCGAAAGGTTCCGGTGTCTTCTGAGGCCAGGGCGCATGTGCAGAGGATGAAGGAGTGGGAAGAGAAGCTCACACCGCTCTATGGGCGGCAGCAGCTGGGTGTAAATCGCTGTGTGATGAAGAAAGAGGCGGCGTGTTTTGAGTATCTGGATGGACGGACTCTGGAAGAGCGGCTGGATGAGCTGCGAAGCCGCAGGGAATATGCGGCGATGACAGAGGAGGTGGGCCGGTTTCAGTCGCTTCTGAAGGAGACGCTTGGGCCGGAGCTTGTGCCTTTTGAAAAGAGCAGGCAGTTTGTGGAGATGTTTGGCGATCCGGAATTTTTAAGGCCGTATCAGGGCGCGCCTGTCAATAACCTGGACTGGATCTTTGGGAATCTGATGGAGACAGAGACAGGGGTCTGTGTTATTGATTATGAGTGGACGTTTGAGGTGCAGGTGCCGGCGCTCTATCTGGTGTGGAGGGCGTTGTCTTTGTATATGCACAGCCGAGAGGATGTAAAGGGCCTGGGGTGGATGGCCCAGGCGGGGATCTCTGCAGAGGAGGAAGCGGTATTTGAAGAGATGGAGCATCATTTTCAGTTGTGGCTTCTTCAGGGGACGGTGCCGATCGGGGCGCAGTATCTGAAGACGGCCGGGCGTACGATTGGGCTGGAGGAGATGCTTAAGACGGTCAGAAAAAACAGGGTGCAGGTCTATGTGAACAGGGGGGAGGGGTACTCGGAGGCGGAGAGCTTTTGGGTGGAGACCAAGCCGGATAAGAGAGGGGTTGTTCATCTGGAGGTTGTGCTGCCGGAGGGGGTGAAGAATGTGCGTTTGGACCCGGCGGAGTGTCCTTGTCTGGTGAAGGTGAAACAGATGAGGGGAGAACTGGGGGGGACGTATGAGTTGGAGTATGTGCATAATGGACGGGAGCTGGAGGAGCAGGGGATTCTTTATACGACGCCGGACCCGAATCTGACGGTTACGAATCTGGTGTGGGGGACGCAGCGGATGTATGTGGAGATGACAGTGCAGGAGATGTATGCGGATGTGGCGTATGCTTGTATGAATCTGCTGAATCGTGTTAGGGCGGCGGAGAGGATTTATAGAAGTGGGGTGTTTCGGGTGTTGAAGAAGGTGAGAGGAGTGTTTAAGAGGGAGGGATGAGGGCGATACAGGCGATGGCTGATATAAGCGACGCTTGATACAAGCGACGCCTGGGAGGGGCGGATGTTCCTTCCAGACCCCGCTCGCGCTTAGTGAGTGCCTGTAGCGGTACTAAACTCGCGACTGCGCGTTCCGCTTGCGCTCGTTAAGTGCCGACGGCACTCAATGGGTCTTACAGGAACATCCGCCCCTCCCAGGCTGGGATCGTAGGCCGGAGACCACCTCCAATAGGTTAGTATAGAGGGGTATGGAACAGATAATATTTAATATAGAAGGAATGGGATTATGAGTAAGGATAAGCAGGGATTGCCGGAGCATCGGGATAAGAGGTTTGATGGGGTGAGGGATACTTGGTATTGGAAGGTGAGTAAGCCGCTTCGGGTGGTGGTGCATTTTTTTATCAGGATGAGGAATGCTTATGTTCATTATGGCGGATGGAGGGGGATGTATAGGAGATGGCGCCAGAAGAGGGGGGAGGCGTCGAAGAGGGTTGATTTTGGGACGAGAAGTTTTCCGGATGAGGCGAGGCGTAAGGAGGAAGAGGGGACGGTATTTTCTAGGGATCTGAAGATTAGTGTGCTGGTGCCGCTTTATAATACGCCGGAGAGGTTTTTGAGGGAGATGATTGATTCGGTCCGGGGACAGACTTATCGGAACTGGGAGTTGTGTCTGGCGGATGGGAGCGATGAGAAGCATACGGAAGTGGGGGAGATCTGTAGGGAGTATCAGAGAGAGGATTCCAGGATTGTCTATCAGAAGATCGAGAAGAATCTGGGGATCTCCGGGAATACGAATGTGTGTTTTTCGATGGCTAAGGGGGATTTTATCGGGTTGTTTGACCATGATGATGTGATGCATCCGAGTCTATTGTATGAGTGTATGAAGGTGATCTGTGAGAAGGGGGCGGATTATGTCTATACGGATGAGGCGACGTTTACTTCTCCGAATCTGGATGATCTGATTGTGCTGCATTTTAAGCCGGATTATTCGCCGGATAATCTGCGGGCGAATAATTATATCTGTCATTTTTCGGTCTTTGATGAAAAGCTTTTGGAGAAGACGGGGCTGTTTCGGCCGGAGTATGACGGGAGCCAGGATCATGATATGATCCTGAGACTGACTGAAGAGGCAAAAAATGTACAGCATATCCCCAAGATCCTGTATTATTGGCGTTCGCATCCTAATTCGGTGGCTGCTGATATCAATGCGAAGACGTATGCGATTGATGCGGCCAAGCGTGCGGTGCATGACCATATGAGGGATTATTATGGAATCGAGGTGGAAGTGGAGAGTACCCGCGCGTTTCCGACGATCTTCCAGGTGAGATATCCGATTGAGGGGCAGCCTCTTGTGAGTATCGTGATCCCGAATAAGGATCATGTGACAGATCTTAGACGGTGTATTTTTTCGGTGATGGAGCGTTCTACCTGGAAGAATCTGGAGATTGTGGTGGTGGAAAATAACAGCAGTGAGCAGAGTATTTTTGCGTATTATAAAGAGCTTCAGGCGTATCCCAATGTGCAGGTGGTGACGTATCAGGGAGAATTTAATTATTCAAAGATCAATAATTATGGCGTGACGTTTACAAAGGGCGACTATCTGTTGTTTTTAAATAATGATACGGAAGTGATCACGCCGGACTGGGTGGAGCAGATGCTGATGTATGCCCAGCGTGCAGATGTGGGGGCGGTGGGAGCTAAGCTTTATTATGCCGACAATACGATCCAGCATGCCGGAGTGGTGATCGGACTAGGGGCGCACCGTTCGGCGGGGCATACGCACTATAAGATGCCCAAGGAGCATCTGGGCTATATGGGACGGCTTTGTTATGCCCAGGATATGACTGCTGTGACTGCGGCTTGCCTGATGGTGAAAAAAAGGATCTATGAGGAAGTGGGGGGATTGGATGAGACATTCACGATCTCTTTGAATGATGTGGATTTTTGCCTGAAGATTCGCCAAAAGGGGTATCTGAATATCTTTACGCCGTTTGCGGAGTTGTATCACTATGAATCCAAGACCAGGGGATTAGAAGAGGGTGAAAAGCTTAGACGCTATGAAAAAGAGTGTGCACATTTCAGAGAAAAATGGAAAGCGGAGTTAGAGGCGGGAGATCCTTATTACAATCCGAATTTTTCTCTGGATTATTCGGATTTTACCCTGCGGTTTTAAAGGAGTAAAGAGATCATGAGGAGAGTAGAGCGTGAGAAGGTCATAAGAAATGCGTACCGGACGACCATCTTAATATTGACGATCTGTTGTTTTTTTCTTGGCACAGTGCTGGTGATCCATGAGATGGCCAGGGAGTATGAGGTGCGGGTGCTAGAGAGACAGTTAGAGGCAAAAGGCGTTGTGGAAAATGAAGAAGGCTTATATACCGGGATTGAACTTTTTCTGCCGCAGGAGATTTATGTAGCTTCCGGAGTCACGATTGAATTGTATGATAATCAGATCACTTCTCTGGGAGAACGGATCTCTCAGTACCATGTAAAATGGACCTGCGCGGTGGGCAGAAATATGAACCGCAAATTTTCTGTGACGGGAAAGGATGAGCTGGCCGGCACCTATCCTTTGATTTTTACGGTATTTGATGACAATGGAACGCAGGTGGCCAAGACGACGACGGAGCTTCGGATTGTACATGCGATGAAGGAGAGTTTTTCTCTGCTGACGCTTGGTGACAGTCTTTCCTGCGATACAGCCACGTATGAGCGTCTGAATGAGCTGACAGACAACCAGATCGTCTATATGGGAACCAGAGGCGTGGGCGGTTCTCTGACAGAGGCGAGGAGAGGCTTTTCGGCTGCCAATTATCTGACAGAGACAGGATATGATCTGGAGGAACCCACAGAGGAAGTGCATCCTTTCTATAATGAAGAGACAAATGGATTTGACTGGGCGTATTATAAAGAGATGACGGGCTTTGACCCAGATGCAGTGGAAGTGTTCTTAGGGACCAATGGGCTGGATACAGACCCCAGGATCAATGGAGACAACATCGTAGAGATCGTACAAAAGATCCATGAAGACGACCCGGCTCTGCCCATCTACCTGGTGCATACGCTGTATCCGGCCAATCAGGATGGGATCGGTTCGTGGAACAATCATGGCTATGCCCTCTACGGCGACCGTTATAAATACGAGGAAGATCAGAAGGTCTTTCATCTGATGACGTACTTGGAAGAAGCTTTAAAGGACGAGAAAAATCTGTATTGTGTCCCGGCGGGAATCTGTCATGACAGCGCCAACAATTTTTATGTGGAAGAAGAGCCGGTCAATCCTCATGCAGAGAAGGTGATCCCGGTGCCCACAGATGCCGTACATCCGGGCAGGGCAGGATACCGGCAGATCGCAGACTGCCTCTACAGCGTGATCTGCGGGACAAAATCGAATTGGAGAAGATAACATATGAAAAAATTGATGGAGCAGATCATTAAGTTTGGATTTGTAGGGTTTTTGTGCTTTTTTATCGACTATGGCATCATGGTCCTGTTGACGGAACGATTCGCCGTGGACTATCTGATCTCCAGCGGGATCTCTTTTACCGTGTCGGTGGTGGTCAACTATCTCTTAAGCGTTACATTTGTCTTTGAGACAGACAAAAGTAAGAATAAGATCCAGGAGTTTGTGATCTTTGTCTTTTTAAGCATCATCGGTCTTGGCATCAACGAAGTCTGTATGTGGGCCGCGGTGGAAGGCCTTGGCATCCACTATATGATCTCTAAGATCGGAGCTACCGCAGTGGTGATGGTGTATAATTTTGTAAGCAGGAAGATCTTTATTGAGAAGAAATCTTGAGAAAAAAGGGGATGAGAGGGAACTATGGGATCGATACAGATCGAACTAAAGCTGGATGAAAAAGGGGGATTTGACTATCTGTGTTTTGTAGAGTCCCCGAAAGATGAGAATATCTTTCAGACCGAAGATCAAAAGATCCAGCTGAAGATCGAACGGGATGAGACTTCCAGCGGGCGAAAGATCCTGATGGAGAGATGTCAGGGGATCTATCAGGCGTATGCCAGGGAGATCTTAGGACTATTTGAGCAGCGCTATGCGGAGATCTTAAAGGTCCAGCAGGAAAACTATGAGAGTGGTTTCGAGCAGGTGGAGGAAGAAGAAGAGCCAGTGATCAAGGTGCCCTATGATCCTGCCCTGATTACCGTAGCGCCGGGCAGGTTTTCCCTCAAAGAGATCGTGGGGATGATCGATGGTGAGGAGGATGAAGAACCCGTCCTGGATCTGGCACCCGATTTTCAGAGGGATTATGTATGGGACAATGTGAGAAAATCCCGCCTGATTGAATCGATTTTGTTAAATATCCCGCTGCCGGTCTTTTATTTTGCCAGGGACAAAGAGGGCAAGCTTCAGGTGGTAGACGGCGTACAAAGATTAACTACAATCTATAAATTTTTTCATAACGAGTTTCGCCTGAGCAAGTTAGAGTATCTCAAAGAGGAATGTGAGGGGCGGTATTTTAAAAACAAAGAAGTCCCGGAAGAGAAAAATCTGCGTCCGAAGCTGGTGCGCGACCTGAGGACGTATCAGATTGACTGCAATATCATCGAACCGAGCACCCCGGAAAATGTCAAGCTGGATATCTTTAAACGGCTGAATACCGGCGGAAAAGAGCTGAATAAGCAGGAGATCCGTCATGCATTTATGAAAAAAGAAGTGAGAACATTTGTTCGGGATATGGCGGAAAAAGAGGAGTTTTTAAAAGCCACCGATTACAGTATCAGTGATAAACGGATGATGGCACAGGAGCTGATCATGCGGTATATCGGGTTTTACTGCCTGTATCGGGACAATTTCCTAAAGATCGAATATTCCACCAAGATGGATGAATTTATCGATGAAGTTGCGGTCAGACTAAATCAGTGCAAAAAAATACCCTATACGGAGATCGAAACCTGTTTTACCAAGGCGATGAAACGTGCGTATCTGATGTTTGGGCGAAAAGCGTTTCGGAAGATTGAGATGGATAAGGACGGCTGGGCAACTGAGTGGAAAAACCCCATCAATAAATCTCTGTTTATTGCGTTTTCCGTCCTGTTGTCGTCCTACAGTGCCGTAAAGATTAGAAAAAGAGGGAATATCTGTCAGGAATTTGCAGAATTTCTGCATCGGGACAAGGAATTTTTTGATTCCATCTCACACAATACCAATTATCAGTTGAGAGAGACAACGATGGGAAAGGTACAGGAATTTCTGGATCAGATCTATAGTTAGAGGAGGAACAGGATGATCGGGCATCTGCATATGGAAAATTTCAAATGTTTTTCAGAACTGGATGTAGAACTTCGGCCATTTACCCTTTTATGCGGCGTCAATTCCAGCGGAAAATCTTCTGTGATCCAGGCTTTGCTGTTGGGAATGGAGATGGCAGCAGACCAGTCGGTGATGGGGGATCTGGATCTGATGGATGCAAAATACAATCTGGACCTGTATTCTTTTAAAGAACTGCTGTACGAGGATGCAGAGGAGGAAGTGATCTGGGTCGCTGTCACAGAAGAAGGGAAAAAACATCTCTGGGGGATCACTTCTTATGAAGGCGATAACAATCTCCATTACCGGAAAGTCGAAAGTAAAGAAGATTCTCTGCAAAAAAAGGTATGGTATCTGGGTTCAGAACGGATGATCAGCAAATACCAGCGCCGGGGCAATGCCGAGAATCTGGTTCTGGGAAAAGAAAATGAATACATCGCGTATATCTTAGAACGCGGGCGTTCTCTGAAGATTGATATTGACAAGGAGCGAAGCTATCAGGACCAGGACAATCTGTTGTTTGCTGTGCAGGTCAATCAGTGGCTTCAGCATATCCTGCCGGGAAGTAAAGTGATGGCAGCTACCACAGGCAATGACAATATGGTCTCTCTATCTTTTGGAAAAGAGTATCGGTTTCACAGAACCAATGTGGGATATGGTGTGGGATTTGTGCTTCCAGTCATTGTGGGAGGCCTTTTAGCAGCAAAAGGGGATCTTCTGGTGATCGAAAATCCGGAACTCCATCTGCACCCAAAGGCCCAGTCAGAACTGGCACTATTCCTGGCGTTTGTAGCTCATGCAGGGGTACAGGTGGTGGTGGAGACGCACAGCGACCATGTGGTCAATGGACTTCGGAAAGCAGTGGTTGGGCCAGAATGTAAGATCCAGGCAGAAGATGTGGGCATCTATTATTTTGACAGCGAAAACAAGTCAGAATTTTTGGAGATGGATGCCAATGCCCAGTTCCATACATGGCCCGAAGACTTTATGGAACAAGTGGAAAAAGATCTGTATTACTTACGAAAAATGAGGTTGGTAAATGAACGTAGACATGCTCCTGAGTAATGCTACTTTATGCGATGCCATCCAGAACCAGGAGTTAGATACCGTGCTGGATCTGTTGGAGGAATTAAAAAGATATTCCGGAGTCTGTATTTTGTCAGAGTCTCGTTATGAAGAACTGATTGACTTTATCTATACCCATCACAGAGAAGAAGACTGTATCCGTCTGAGCCGGCTTTTGGAAAAAGAGATGGCCAGAGGACAGATTGTGATGGATGGCCCGCGGTATGAGACCGAAAAGAGGGAGATCCTAAGACATTGTGAACTGGAGACGGCAGTTTTTCAGGAAGCTTTAGAAGGAGAGGGAGATTTTGACGCCTCTTATCTTGTGGTCTGCTGTGAAGATCAGGAAGGGCTTCGCTATGTCTTTCAGACAGAAGAGCTGCAAAAGGTGATGATCTTGTTGGAAGATTCCACAGATTCTCTGCTGGAATTTTCTCAGGATCTTCCGGTCTTATATAGAGAACTGGTGTTTGATAAAAAGATCAAAGATTCCATGGAGCGTCTGGAAGCTGGCTTTTTGTGCAGACGAAAAGAGATCCTGCATCACTTGTACTGTATTCAGAAAGAGATCCCGGACTTGCTTCATAAATATGGGCCGATGGATAATCAGTCTCTCGGAGACCGGATGTCCGTCTCCTGTTCTCCCGAACGAAGCCGTAAGACAGTAAAAAACGAACTGACCAAGCAGGCAGACCACGGGGAGATTGTCTGCGAGATGCACACCAAGATGAAAAAGATCGGCACAAGACCGCCGGACCGCATCTATTTTTGCGCCAGTGTGCCCAAAGGGATTCAGATAGACAAAAAAGACCTGAGTGAAAAGATATACATATATAAGATCACCAAACATGCAGGAGTCTCTAAGAAGAAAAAATAGGGGACCGTCTCAGATGGGATGATCCCTTTTTCTAATCTGTGATTATGGCTTTTGTATCTCGAAAGTATCCGTAGGCTCCCAGGTCTCAGCATTGTAGGTGCTGACGGTCAGGCTGTTCGGGGTGATCTGTACGTCAGTGACTTCCGGAGTATCGCGTTTTTTGGAGACTGCGGCTTCTTCCTGGTCTGTGGGGCGGCGGTAGAGGCTGCCGCTTGACGAACTTAATGTCAGATACAGCGTGCCTTCTGGATTTTGGGCAGGGCTTTCGTATTCCTGGAAGCTTCCGTCCTCCTGAATAAAGTGTGTGCGCACATAGGCATGATCATGTCCGCACATGACCAGATCAATCTCATAGGCACTGGTAAACGCGAGGAAATAGGGACGAATATTTTTTGCATTTTCCAGATAATTTTCATAGGCATTATAGGGAGAAAAATGAGAGAATACTATCCGCCATTTGGCGTCTGGATTGGCTTCCACCGCAGAGGCGATAAAATCTGCGTGCTCTCCCCATTTTGTAGAATCCATAGTGTCTAATACCATAAAGAGGGCATTGCCCCTGGTAAACCAATAGTCTCCATCTCCGTCATTGTCACAGGTTCCTAGTGTGGACTGATTCGGCAGCAGAAAATGCTCCGAATACTGCGGCCCTCCCATATCGTGGTTTCCTTTCACCGGAGCCAGGGACAGGCTGTAGAGCGCTCCCTGATTTAAAAAGGCGTTATACTGTTCATTGTCATCAAAATCATTGACCTGATCACCCAGGGACACCAAAAAACTGGTATCCGGAAAATGATATTTTACTTTATTTAATAATTTATGCCAGTTATTTTTCTGTCGGTCCACTTCCTCCACGGGCTTTCCAATTTGCGCATCGCCCACCGCCGTAAACCGAAATTCATCCGAAAAATCAGGTGTGGTATACGTATAGGAAGGAGACATGGCTTCCTCATTTCCCACCTGATACAAATACTCTGTCTTTGGCAAAAGTCCGGTAACTGTCGCACGGTTTACATAATATCCAGAAGTGATATCCGACGGATATACATTTGCCTCAAACGTCACCGCATTGGCAAACTCCGTATCCTCTGCTGTCGTCCAGTACACTTGTCCCGCTTCTTCTGCCGGAGAGTACCAGGTCAGATTCACTTCTTCTTCTGTCTGCCCCACCGTCACTGCCAGATACCGTACAGGCGTCGTCGTAATCAATGTTGCTTTATACTCCGGCGCCGTCCCCCAAGTCTCCTCCCCAGGAGCCGGAGGTTCCTTAGCCTCTTCTTCCACCAAAGCCTCTGCTTCCTTCGGCGCCGCCTCCTCCTTCTTCCCACACCCAGCAACCAACATCACCGACAGCAATAAACTCATATACCAAATACGTCTTCTCATAAAATGATCACCTCATATCCTCAAAATCTTAACTTCCCCCTCACTTTATCATGGAAACCCCAAAAAGTAAAGTTATAGAGTGGCGACGCTTATTTAGAAAATGTTCACCTTTAAAAACCCCTGTTGCGCATTGCCAAGAAAACTGCTATAATGTGCTAATAAATCATGACAAGGCGTCATCAAAGCTAATAAAACAGCTAAAAGTATCAAAATTGAAGCATACAGGAGAGACTGAATGAAAAAAAAGACAGCATTGCTGTTGAACGTTCTGTTATTCGCGGGCTTCTTCTTTTTTTTCGGAGTTTATTCGAGGCAGGCGAAACAGCCCTCCTGGCTGGAACCAGGAGCTTTGACAGGACAGGTACGACAAGCCCAGGATCTTATCACGCATCTGAGCCAGACGCTGCCCACAGAGGAGATCAAGCTATGCTTCCGCGGGGAAGAACTGGCCTGTGACCGGGGAAGTGATACTTGGTATCTTCCCGTCGATATGGACCAGACCGGGTGGGAAGCCGGATCTTTTCAGGAATCCCTGAAAGGACTGCAGGTGCTTCCATTAGAAGATTATACAATACTCGATAAAAAGACCGTCGTGGCAGACGGACAAAAAGTTCCGCTTCTGGTATGGAATGAAAGAGAAGCCTCCTGTGCCGTTATAGATGTGGTCTTTACCGGACTTCCTGTGGTACGCATCGAGACCAATGCGGATCTTGACATTGACACGGTCTTTGCGGGAAGCATTGTCTTTTATCAGGACTGCGGACAGCCCGTCTGGACTTTGACTTCGGCATTTGAAGCCCATGAGCGGGGACAGACCACCAGGGATTTTCCCAAGAAAGGATACCGCCTCAATCTGATCACGGTGACACCCACAGGAGTAGTCAGAAAAAATGCTCAGTCCGTGTTGGGGATGCGGGATGCCGACTCGTGGATCTTTTATGCCATTTACAGCGACGGGACGAAGGTGCGGGACAAGTTCAATATCGAGCTTTGGAATGAATTTGGAGCTTCGATGGAGGGCTATCCGGCGCATTTTGGAACCCATATGGAATATGTGGAACTGATCGTCAATGGAGAATACCGAGGATTGTACGGCATATTAGAACCGATTGACAGTAAGCAGCTGGAGATCTCCGAACAGGAATATCTGTATAAACGGACTTATGGCAGAGAATTGGAATCCCAATTATTTGACGAGGTTTCCCCGGAAGAATATCTAAGCGTGCTGGGGATGGAGATCAAGGGAAGAGACGGGGCCGGCACCAGAGAAGACTGGCAGTGTTTTCGTCAGTTTACCGAACTTTGTGAAAAAAAAGATGAAGATTTTATAAAAGAAGCCCCAAAACTTCTGGATATGGCAAATTTCGCGGATATTTGGTTGTATCTTCAGATGATATATGGGGAAGATAATATATATAAAAATATGTTTTTTGCTTTTAAGAGAGAGACAGAAGGCTATCGGCTCTACCTGGTTCCTTGGGATGTGGACCTAAGTTGGGGCAATACGTATGTGGATGAGAAGCAGGCATTGTATACCGTGTATGCGCCGGAGCGGGCAGATCAGTATCTGGAGTGGCCTTTGGCAGACCGGATGCTGTCGCTGAACGTGGGAGGGATCAGAAGTTATGCGGCAGACAGATGGAGGATGCTTCGTCAGGATACGCTGTCTGATGCGCATATGGAAGAGGTACTTAGGGGCTGCATCCACCAAGTACAGGATTCCGGCGCATTTGCAAGGGATGCGAAGCGCTGGCCGGACAGCCATCATGACGGAGATTATGAAAAAATCCGCACGTTTCTGCAGAAACGGATGGTTTTTCTGGATGCATATATGAAAAAGATAGAAGTAGGATGGGAGTGATAAGATGGAGTCAAAGGTCTTTGATCCTTCTTTGGCAGAGAACCATTATCGGCATGAGTTTAAATATCTGGTTTCTTATGGGCAGCTTCAGCTTCTGAAGACACGCTTAAGAGGGCTTGTGCCTTTGGATTCTCACGTGGCAGAAAAAGGAAGCTATAATATCCGCAGCCTGTATTTTGACGATTATTATGACAGTTATTTAAGAGAAAATGAATCCGGGACGGACCCAAGAGAAAAATTTCGTATCCGGATCTACAATCACAGCAGTGACAGGATCTCTCTGGAACTGAAAAAAAAGGTAAGAGGCAAGACACAGAAGCTCTCCTGTCCGTTGAACACAGAGCAGTGTGAGATTCTGATGGCGGGAAAGATCCCGGATGTGCCAAAAGATGCGCCGGCAGTGCTTGTAAAACTGGTCCTTTTGATGAAGACAAAACTGCTTAGGCCGAAAGTCATCATCGAGTATGAACGGATTCCCTATGTGTATCCGCAGGGCAACGTCAGAATTACGATGGATCTGAACATCAGTTCTTCTCACAGGAGCGACCTGTTTTTAGAGGAAAAGATTCCTCTTCGGCCGATCCTACCCGCGGGGATGCATATCCTGGAGGTAAAATACGACGAATATCTGCCGGATATGATCTATCGTATCGTGCAGCTATCAAATCTTAGACCAACTGCGTTTTCCAAGTATTATCTGGGAAGACGATATCATCTATAAAGAAAAGGAGAACTACATAAGATGGGATTTCAAGATGTTTTTAAAAGATCATTTTTAGAGGGATTTAGCGGAATGGACATCACGACGGGCAAGATCGCTGCGACTCTGGCGGTTACGACGCTTCTGGCGCTATATGTCTTTTTGATCTATCGGCTGATGACACGCAAAGTGTTTTATTCGAAGAGCTTTAACATCTCTTTGGCGGCTCTTTCTATGATCACAGCGGCGATTATACTGGCGATGCAGTCGAATCTGGTCATTTCCCTTGGTATGGTGGGTGCGCTCTCCATCATCCGTTTTCGGACGGCCATCAAAGATCCGATGGATCTGGTATTTTTGTTCTGGTCTATCAGTATCGGCATCATCTGCGGGGCAGGGCTTTTTGAGGTGGCTTTGGTCACTTCTGTGGCGGTGACGATCTGTATCCTGGTACTGGACCTTCTGCCGGTAGCCAAAGCGCCTGTGATGCTTGTGGTCAACAGTTCTAAGATGGACGGGGAAGAAGAGATACTGGAAGTAGTAAAAAGATATACCAAATCTTATAAAGTGAAATCCAGAAATCTCTCGAAAGAGCGTCTGGATCTGGTGGTGGAACTCAGAGTCAAAGAGGAAAGTGGGTTAGTCACAGATGTGGCAGCACTTTCGGGGATGCTGAGTGCTTCTTTAATTGCTCATGATGGAGAGGTAACATTCTAAGACGACTATGAAAAATGTCAGTTACGCAAAACGCGGTTATCATTATGTGAAAAATTATGGGATGACAGGGCTGTATTTGAAGGTACAGGAGCGTCTCTATCGAAACAGTCTGGAAAAGGACTATCAGGAATGGATGTATGCCATGCGTCCGGCTGACAGCGAGAAGGCTCTGCAAAGAGAACATAAGTTCTCTTACTGCCCACTGATCAGTGTGGTTGTTCCGCTGTATCGGACTCCGGAACTCTATCTAAGAGAGATGATTGAGTCCGTGTTGAGACAGACCTATCCTTACCTGGAGCTTTGCCTGGCGGACGGAAGCGGAAAAGAGGACTCAGTGCAGGAGATCGTCAGAGGGTATCTTGGACAGGATACACGGATTCGCTATCAAAAGCTGCCTGAGAATAGGGGGATCTCTGGCAATACCAATGCGGCGGTTGCCATGGCAGGCGGAGAGTATCTGGCTCTTTTGGACCATGATGATCTTTTAGAAGAACATGCACTTTTTGAAGTGGTCAAATATCTGCAGGAGCATCCGGATACGGATCTTTTGTATACCGATGAGGACAAAGTAAGCTTTGACTCTGCCCATTATTTTCAGCCCCATTTTAAACCGGATTATAATCTGGATCTGCTTAGGAGCAACAATTATATTTGTCACCTTCTGGTGGTAAAGCGTACGCTTTTGGAGGCGGCAGGACCTTATCGGGAGGCATTTGACGGTGCACAGGACTATGATTTTATCCTGCGCTGCTGTGAGAAAGCAGGACAGATCGGACATATTTCCCAGATCCTCTATCACTGGAGATGTCACAATCTGTCTACGGCGGGAGACCCGCAGAGCAAGACCTACGCGTATGAAGCAGGGAAGAGAGCCTTAGAAGAACACCTGGGGCGCATGCAGGTGGCAGGAAGTGTGGAGACCATGGAAAATCCCGGATTTTACCGGGTAAATTATGCACTTTCATCGGTTCCCAAAGTGAGCATTATCCTGTTGGATGTCCCTTATCTCGGAGTGCTGAGACGGTTTTTTAAAGCGATGATCAGCGAACGTACGTACGCAAATCTGGAAGTGCTTTTGTTGTTGGATACGCCCGTAAAAAATAAATTAATTCTGAATTTTGTAAAAGAACATAGACAAATAGGAATAAAAGTAGTATATTGTACTAGTGCATGTAATAAATTTGTAACATTTTCCAGGTTGGCAGATAAGTTAGACAGCGAGTATTTGCTGTTTTTAGAGAGCCGGATAGAGAAGGTCTCCAGAGGATGGATAGAACGATTCCTGGGAAATGCACAGCGCATAGAGGCGGGAGTCGTGGGCGGTCGCGTCTATGACTGCAGGAGAAGACTCCGTTATGGTGCGAAGATCTTAGGGCTTAGGGGCCTGGCAGGGGACGCTTTTGCCGGTCTTAGATATGGGTATACAGGATATTTTCATAAAGCTGTGTTGCAGCAGAATTTTCACGCAGTGTCCGGAAAAGCCATGATGGTAAGACGGGAACGTTTTTTGGAAGCAGGCGGTTTTTCCGAGGATGTGGAAGATCGGATGAAAGATGTGGATCTGTGTCTGAAGTTAGAGAGGCTGGGATATCTCAATATCTACGATCCTGGGATTGTCCTTGTGGAGCAGAATTACCGTTCGCACAAGAAAAAGGCAGCCAGACCTGCCTTTGTTTTTGAAAAAAAATGGAAAGACCTTTTAGAAAAGCCCGACCGATATTATAATAGTAATCTTTCCTTAGAGGATACCAACTGTCGGGTGAAAGACTGGCGTCAGAGAGGATAAGGCATGTCAGACGTAACAATTGTGATTCCCAACTACAATGGGGCCTCCTATCTGGATGCTTGTCTGAATTCTGTGTGGAAGCAGACCGATGTGTCGATGGAAGTGATTGTGGTGGACAATGGCTCTGTTGATGGGAGCAAGGAGCTTATCAGAGAACATTTTCCCAAGTGTCAGCTGATCTGCCTGAAACAGAATTATGGTTTTAGCAGGGCGGTAAATGAAGGGATCAAAAAAGCGAAGAGTCCATATGTCATATTGCTAAATAATGATACCGAGGTACGGCCGGATTTTGCAAGGCATCTGCTGGATGCCATTCAAAAAGACGACAGAAGATTTTCCTGCGCAGCTAAGATGCTGCAGTATGAGAACCGGGAGCTTTTAGACAACGCGGGAGATTTTTACTGCGCGATGGGCTGGGGGATAGCAAGAGGCAAAGGGAAGCCGTCAGGCTGTTATCCAAAAGGAGACAGGATCTTTTCGTCCTGTGCCGGAGCCGCCATCTATCAGAAGCGCCTGGTGGAAGAACTAGGAGGGTTTGATGAAGTCCATTTTGTCTATCTGGAAGATATCGATCTTTCTTACCGGGCAAAGATCTATGGCTATTATCACTGGTATGAGCCTAAGGCAGAGGTCTTTCATATGGGAAGCGCCACCAGCGGTTCCCGTTATAATCGGTTCAAAGTGATGCATTCTGCCGGCAATAATGTCTATCTATTATATAAAAATATGCCCCTGTTACAGCTTTTGTGGAATCTGCCGCTTCTGATTCTGGGGTTTTTCATAAAATATTTGTTTTTTGTTAAAAAAGGGTTTGGAAGAGAGTACAGAGAAGGTCTGCGAAGAGGTCTTTTGCTGTGCAGGACCCATACGGACCGCAAGGTTCCTTTTTGTATGGAGCATATTCCGGCCTATCTACGGATTCAACTGGAACTTTGGAAAAATATTTTACTTTTTGCAGAATAGTTGCAGCAGTAATCATAAAACAGGTGAGGGACTTTGATGAAGGATAACCAGCGGTATTACACCCGGTTGCATGTGGTGGTTGATGCCGCCGTCATTTGTATCGCATATCTATTATCATGGGTTTTAAAGTTCCTGGTACTTGACGGTCAGAAGGGCTTGAGTTTTCCGCAGTATTGTGGTGCCTTGATTCCTATTGTACCGCTGTACTTGGTATTGTATCTGGCTTTTAACCTGTATACCTCCAAACGGCTGCAGGGCCGCAGGCTGGAGGGCAGCAATATTATCAAAGCCAATACCATAGGCCTTTTGCTGGTTATGGGTGTGCTGTTTCTGCTTCGCGGCTACAGCGATTATGCGGAATATTATTCTAAGACGATGCTGTTTTATTTTTACGGCATCAATATTGTAATAGAAGCAGGCGTTCGCAATGTCATCCGGGCCGGCCTGCGCAAGCTTCATAAGAGCGGCTTCAATCTGCGCCATGTGATCTTTGTGGGTTACAGCAGTGCGACAGAAGCATTTATTGACCGTATCCGGACGAATCCTCAGTGGGGATATAAGATCAGCGGGATCTTAGATGACAATAAAGAGATTGGATATACTTATAAGGATGTGGCCATCATCGGGACGACCGAAGATCTGGAGACCATCCTGGAAAATAATCGTCTGGATGAGATCGCACTGACGTTCGGTCTGCAGGAATACTATAAATTAAAGCGAGTGGTCGCAATCTGTGAAAAATCCGGCGTGCATACAAAATTCGTTCCGGATTATAATGATATTATACCAACAAAGCCATATACCGAAGATCTCTTGGGACTTCCGGTAGTCAATATCCGTCATGTGCCTCTGACTAATACATTTCACATGATCTGCAAGAGGGTAGTGGATATTGTGGGTTCTGTGTTTGCAATCATCATCTTTTCCCCGGTGATGCTGGTTACGGCTGTCTTGGTAAAGACAACATCCAAGGGGCCGTTGATATATAAACAGGAGCGAGTGGGACTCCATAACCAGGTTTTTCAGATGTATAAATTCCGTTCCATGGAAGTGCAGTCTGCACGCAGCGAGAAAAAAGCATGGACGGTCCGCAACGATCCCCGTGTGACGGTGGTGGGAAAGATCATCCGTCGGACCAGTATTGATGAGCTGCCGCAGCTGTTTAACATTTTAAAAGGCGATATGAGTCTTGTGGGTCCGCGTCCTGAACGGCCATTTTTTGTGGAGAAATTCCGGGAGGAGATTCCCCGCTATATGGTAAAGCACCAGGTTCGGCCGGGGCTGACAGGATGGGCGCAGGTAAATGGGTATCGGGGGGATACATCAATTAAAAAACGTATCGAATACGACCTGTATTATATTGAAAACTGGACGATGGGGCTGGATATTAAGATCTTGTTCCTGACGTTCTTCAAAGGTTTTGTGAATAAGAATGCTTATTAACAGGCGTAGAAAGGATGAATTATGGCGAAAGAAACAATGAAAAAAACAAATTCAAAAAAGAGTTCTTCCGGCAAAAGTACTTCCGGTAAAAGTTCTTCTGGAAAAAGTTCCTCTGGGAAAAAAGGATCTTCTGCAAAGAGGGCGGCGAAAAAGAGAAAACGGATGATCATCTTCGGTGTGGAAGCGGTGCTGCTTCTGGCGTTGATAGTTGGTTTTTATGTGATCCGGCAGCTGGACAAGATACAAAAGCCTGAGGTGAAGGCAGAGGAGATCCAGGTCAATCCGGATATTCAGGAGACTACGGTGGAGACCATGTCCGGCTATACCAATGTGGCGCTGTTCGGACTGGACACCAGAAAAGCCGGGCAGCTCGGCAAAGGCAACAACAGTGATACCATTATCGTTGCAAGCATCAATAATGATACCAAGGAAGTGAAGCTGGTATCGGTGTACCGTGATACTTATCTGGATCTGACGAATGGAAAATACAATAAATGTAACGCTGCTTATTCTGCCGGCGGTCCGAAACAGGCGATCAATATGTTAAACAAGAATCTGGACCTGGATATTGAGTATTATGTGAGCGTGGACTTTGCAGCTCTGACGCAGACGGTAGACCTGTTAGGCGGCATTGAGATCGATGTGGACGAGACAGAGATCGGGCATCTGAACAACTATACGGTAGAGACGTCTAAGGTGACGGGCGTGGAGACAAATAAGCTGACACAGCCAGGTCTTCAGCTCTTAGACGGCGTGCAGGCGACTTCTTATTGCCGTATCCGTTATACGGCAGGAGATGACTTTAAGAGAACGGAGCGTCAAAGAGAAGTCATTATGGAGATTGTAAATAAGGCGAAGAAGGCGGATATCACAGAGATTAATGAGATTATCAATGCGGTATTCTCCAAGATTGCGACGAATTATACCAACGATGAACTTTTGAGCCTGGCGCCTCAGATGATCGGGTATAGTATTATTGATACGCAGGGATTCCCGTTTGATAAGGCGAATGGGAGGATCAGCGGAAAAGGAGCTGTGGTGATTCCGGTGAATCTGGCTGATAATGTGAGACAGCTTCATGAATATTTGTTTGATAATCAGGAATATACGCCGTCGGAAGAGGTACAGATGATCTCGGATCAGATTACTTCGGATACGGGGTATTGATGGAGAGTGACGGAACCGCCGCAAGGCGTACCTTCCGCATTGGAACCTGTTGGTTTGGTATAGACAAGGCCAGAGCCTGCGTGCTGTGTGGCTTCTGGTCTCGACAAATGTCTGCATAGAATGTATCGGACAGTTCACTGCTTTTGTATGTTCCAGCCGTACACGCTAGGCGTGTTCGTCTGGCTCATACAAAAACAGCAAACAGTCCGCTCCAATCTACACAGCACTATTTGTGCGAGACCAGAAGCCGCACAGCACGCAGGCTCTGGCCTTGTCTGTACCAAACCAACAGGTTCCGATGCGGAAGGTACGCCTTGCGGCGGTTCCTGAGGTTGGGGGGCGAGGGGGAATGTTGGAGTTGGGAAGGCGGGCGTCAATGGTTTTTCTGAGATGGGGGGAGTGTTGGAGTTGGAGAGCGGGGGTTGGTGGTTTTTGTGAGATGGGGGCGAGCGGTGGTGTTGGATGGTGATGTGTGAATTTGGGTTCATGTTTTGAGAGGAGGGATTTGGGTGACGGTGGATGTGTTGATTCCTTCGTATCGGCCGGGGGAGCAGTTGGAGCGGTTGATTCAAAAGATTTTGGGGCAGAGTTATCCGGTTGAGAAGATTATTGTGATGAATACGGAGAAGGAGTATTTTCCGAAAGGGCTTGAGGGGAAGTATGAGAGGGTGGAGGTTCACCATCTGAAGAAGGCGGAGTTTGACCATGGGGGGACGAGAGATCAGGGGATGTTGTTGTCTGAGGCGGATGTGGTGGTCTGTATGACGCAGGATGCTATGCCGGCGGATGACAGGCTGATCGGAGAGCTTTTGGAGCCTTTTTTGGATGAGCAGGTGTGGGCGGCTTATGCGAGACAGCTTCCGGCGAGGGGCTGCAGTGAGGTGGAGAGGTATACCAGGAGTTTTAATTATCCGGAAGAGAGTTGTAAGAAGGGGCAGAAGGATCTAAAACGGCTGGGGATTAAGACATTTTTTTGCTCGAACGTCTGTGCGGCGTGGAGGAGGGAACCTTATCTGAGGCTGGGGGGATTTGTGAAGCGGACGATATTTAATGAAGATATGATCTATGCGGGGAAGGTGATTCAGCAGGGCGGGCTGATTGCGTATTGTGCGCAGGCTAAGGTGATACATTCTCACAATTACAGCGCGATGCAGCAGTTTCACCGATATTTTGATCTGGCGGTCTCTCAGAAGATGCATCCGGAGATTTTTGAGGGGGTGCGTTCGGAGTCTGAGGGGGCGAAGCTGGTGAAAAAGACGATAGGACATTGTATCCGGATCAGGAAACCGTGGCTGATTGCCTCGGTGGTGATGCAGAATGTGGGGAAATTGTCAGGCTACAAGATGGGACAGCATTATCAGAAGCTTCCTGAGAAAGTGATCTTATGGTGCACGATGAATCGGGCGTACTGGAGATAGAATTGTGGAACTTGAAAACAGCAAATGTCCCCACAGTGCCAAAAGTGATGTCAGGGCGAAGGATGAGGCGTGACATTACTTTGTAGGGGTGGTACTGGGGGGAGGATTGCCGGACTTTAATAAAAGGTATAGGATGAGGATAGGGATGAGAAAATATTTGATTTTGGCGGGGCTTTGTGTGATTTGTCTGGCGGGGTGTGGGAAGAGCAAAGAAGTGGAGGAGGAGCAGTTAAAGCTTCGCAGTCAGGGGATGGAGCAGGCCAGGGCTGGGGAGTATGAGGAGGCTGTTGCTTCTTATGATAAGGCACTGGAGTTGGCGGACATGCGTGTGGGGGCTTTGGAGCTGGATATATCGGCTTATAAGGCTTCGGCTTTGTATCATGCAGGAGAACTGTCGGAGGCGATTGATACTTGCAGTGCAATCCTGGATCTGAAAGAAAGCGCAGAGCTTTATCTGACCCGCGGACTTTTGTATCGGGAAGCGGAGAATTTGCAGGCGGCAAAAGCGGATTTTCAGAAGGCTGCTGGTCTGACTTCCAGTAAGGATTTGGTGACGCTTGGAAGGTTGTCTTATTATATGGAAGATTATGCGAAGGCGAAGGAGTATCTGGAGAAAGCACCTGATACGGAGAATAAGGAGGCTGCCTATTGGCTGGCAGAGTTATACTGGCAGACAGGAAATCAGGAGTATGCGATTACGCTTTATCAGAGTTATCTGGAGGGGGATGCGGTCTATATGTCGGCTTATTCTAAAGTGGCAGGATGGCAGATGGATCAGGGGGATTATGATGCGGCGCTCTCGACGATAGAGGCGGGGATTGCGAAAGGGAATGAGGAGAATCTTAAGAACCTGCTGGGGTATGAAGTTGCGGTGTATGAGCAGAAAGGGGATTTTGCGACGGCGAAAATGAAGATGGAGAGCTATCTGGAGAGCTATCCGGAGGATGAAGATGCGGCGCGCGAGTATGAGTTTTTGAAGAGCCGGTAGAAGGGGGAGGGCGACGGGTCCGCCTGGCTCATACAAACTTCGCACATTGTCCGCTCCAATCTACACAGCACTATTCGTATTCCCCCCAAACCTCCTGCGCGCAAAGCCCTCTAGTCCCATGCAGGAGCAGCGGCTTGCGGCGGACCTTGGGGCTGGTAGGCGAAGTGGTGGTATGTGAGTGTTTTAGGAGGGGAGGTGAGGGGATGAGAAGATTGGTGTTTTGGCTGAGTGTGATTTTGGTGAGTTTGACATTTGTGGGGGCAGGATATGTGCTTTGGCATCATGGAAGGGTGAATGCGGGGTATGCGGCCGTGCCGATGGCTTTGGCACTGGCAAGTATTGCTTTTTATCGGGGGATGAAGTAGAGACCATAGAAGGAATGTTGATGTTTCCGGTGTTGGATCAGGAGAAATTGGAGAAAGTAAAGAGACTAATTGATGCAGCAGACTATTACACCGAACTCCTGCACCGCTCCCTCCCCCTAACCGACGTCCTCACCTCCATCCTTATCCCCTCCCTCTTTTTCCCCCTGCACTCCCACAATACCAGGAACTGCCGCGAGCTGTGGCGTCTGCGGATGGCGCTGGGGCTGCTGAAAAAGGGGCGTGGGGGTGGACAAATAGTGCTGTGTAGATTGGAGCGGACTGTTGCTTGATTCTGTACGACTTAGGCGGACACTTGTGTCCGAATAAGGCGAACAGAATCGAGTGACTGTCCGATACACTCTATGCAGACATTTGTCCACCCCCACGCCCCTTTTTCAGCCAGTCCCAGCCGCCATCCGCAGGTGCCGCAGCTCGCGGCAGTTCCGTCCCCCAAAAATTAAATTTAAAAAAAACCAACAAACCTATTGACAAATCCCCCCTGTCAGTGCTATCTTTATCTCAGCAATGTTAGCACTCTTAATCACCGAGTGCTAACAAGCCCCAAAAAGGAGGGAGATCATGGATCTGGATGAGAGAAAACTAAAGATTCTGCATGCGATTATCCAGACCTATCTGGAAACCGGAGAACCCGTAGGGTCCAGAACCATCTCCAAGTATTCTGGCCTGAAATTAAGCTCCGCTACCATCCGTAATGAGATGTCGGACTTAGAAGAGATGGGCTATATTCTCCAGCCCCACACTTCCGCCGGGAGGATTCCTTCGGATAAAGGTTATCGCCTGTATGTGGATCATTTGATGCAGGAAAAGGAACGAGAAGTGACTGAACTGAAAGAACTGATGATTCGGCGGACGGATAAGCTAGAACAAGTGCTGAAGAATGTGGTAAAAGTGCTTGCCAGCAATACCAATTACGCCACGATGATCTCAGCGCCGCAATATCATCAAAATAAAGTGAAGTTTATACAGTTGTCGCGGGTGGATGAAAATCAGATCTTAGCAGTAATCGTTGCGGAAGGGAATGTGATTCGAAACAAATTAATTCCCATCTGTGAAGAACTCGATGAGGAAGCGATCCTGAAGCTGAATATCCTGTTGAACACCATGCTCAATGGAAAGACCATCGCAGAGATTAATTTACAGATGATTTCCAGTATGAAAGAACAGGCAGGCATCCATAGTAATATTGTCAGTGACGTAGTGGATGCTGTGGCAGAAGCGATTCACTCTGATGAAGGAATGGAGATCTATACAGGCGGTGCGACCAATATTTTCCGTTATCCGGAACTAAGCGATAATGGAAAAGCCAGCGAGCTGATTCAGACTCTGGAAGAAAAACAGATGCTGGCAGAGCTGGTGACAGAGACTCTGAATAAAGATGAAAAAGGGATTCAGGTATATATTGGGAGCGAGTCGCCGATTCAGAGCATGAAAGATTGTAGTGTTGTAACTGCTACGTATGAGCTTGGCCAGGGCTTACAAGGCACCATCGGGATCATTGGCCCGAAGAGAATGGACTATGAAAATGTGATGGGTACGCTGAAGACGTTGATGGATCAGTTAGACGACGTTTTCCATAAATAGAAAGGCGGAGATAGAGTGGAAGAAAAGAGAGAATTTGAACAGGAAGAGACCATGACAGAGGAGCCAGTCGAAGAGACAAAAGAGACCGATGAGGCTCAGGAAGAACCAGCCGATATAGAGCAGGAGACGGCGGAAGGAGAGCCAGAGGCAGCTACTGAGGAGAAAAAAGGATTTTTCAAGAAGAGAGAGAAGAAGGATAAAAAAGACGAACAGATCGCAGAGCTGACCGACAAAGTAAAACGCCAGCTGGCAGAATTTGAAAATTTCCGTAACCGGACGGAGAAAGAAAAAGCACAGATGTACACGATCGGTGCCAAGAGCGTCATCGAGAAACTGCTGCCAGTGGTAGACAGTTTTGAGCGAGGGATCAAGAGCATCCCGGAGGAAGAAAAAGAAAATCCCATCGCAAGCGGCATGGAGATGATCTACAAACAGCTGATGACCGCTCTGACAGAACTAGGTGTTACCCCAATTGAAGCCGTGGGAAAAGAATTTGATCCCGATTTCCACAATGCAGTCATGCATGTGGATGATGAAGAACTTGGCGAGAACATCGTCGTAGAAGAGCTTCAAAAGGGTTATCAATATAAAGATGCCGTACTTCGGTACAGCATGGTAAAAGTAGCAAACTAACAGCAATCAAAAACAGCATCTGCCAGAACAACGCCCGTAACGATGCTGAAACGCGAAGCGTTGCAATGTCGTTACAGCCAAGGGGTGTTGTGAGCGGCGGATGCGGAACTTAAATAGGAGGCGTAGATATGAGTAAGATTATTGGTATTGACTTAGGAACAACAAACTCTTGTGTGTCCGTTATGGAGGGCGGAAAACCCACCGTTATTGCAAATACAGAAGGCGCGAGAACCACACCATCGATCGTGGCATTTACCAAGACTGGAGAGCGTCTGGTCGGTGAGCCGGCAAAACGTCAGGCAGTTACCAACTCTGACAAGACCATCTCTTCGATCAAGAGACAGATGGGTACGGATTACCGGGTAACGATTGACGACAAGAAATATTCTCCGCAGGAGATCTCTGCGATGATTCTGCAAAAATTAAAAGCAGACGCTGAGAATTATCTGGGCGAGAAAGTCAATGAAGCAGTGATCACCGTTCCGGCATATTTCAATGATGCCCAGAGACAGGCGACCAAAGATGCCGGCAAGATCGCAGGCCTGGATGTAAAGCGTATCATCAACGAGCCGACGGCAGCAGCTCTGGCATATGGCCTGGACAATGAAAAAGAGCAGAAGATCATGGTATATGACTTGGGCGGCGGTACGTTTGATGTGTCTATCATCGATATCGGTGACGGCGTCATCGAGGTTATGGCAACCGCAGGCGACAACCGCTTAGGCGGCGATGACTTTGACCAGAAGGTCACAGACTGGATGATCTCCGAATTTAAAAATCTCAATGGTGTGGATCTGTCCAACGATAAGATGGCTCTTCAGAGACTGAAAGAAGCAGCTGAGAAAGCGAAAAAAGAGCTTTCTTCTGCTACCACCACCAATATCAATCTGCCGTTTATCAGCATGAACAGCGATGGACCTCTGCACTTTGATATGAATTTAACAAGAGCAAAATTTGACGAGCTGACTCATGATCTGGTGGAGCGTACCGCAGGCCCTGTACAGGCAGCTTTAAGAGATGCAGGCATCAGCCCTTCAGAACTTGGCAAAGTGCTGTTAGTAGGCGGTTCCACCCGTGTACCGGCCGTACAGGATAAAGTAAAACAGCTGACAGGCCATGAACCCAGCAAGACTCTGAACCCGGATGAGTGTGTGGCAATCGGTGCTTCCATCCAGGGCGGTAAATTAGCAGGTGATGCAGGTGCAGGCGATATCCTCCTTCTGGATGTGACTCCATTGTCCCTGTCCATCGAGACCATGGGCGGTATTGCAACCCGTCTGATTGAGAGAAATACCACAATCCCGACCAAGAAGAGCCAGATCTTCTCCACAGCTGCGGATAACCAGACCGCAGTGGATATCAATGTGGTACAGGGTGAGAGACAGTTTGCAAGAGACAACAAGTCCCTTGGACAGTTCCGTCTCGACGGTATCCCGCCAGCACGCCGTGGTGTGCCGCAGATCGAAGTGACATTTGATATCGATGCCAATGGTATCGTGAATGTTTCCGCAAAAGATCTCGGAACAGGCAAAGAGCAGCATATCACGATCACCGCCGGCTCCAATATGTCCGATTCGGATATCGAGAAAGCAGTGAAAGAAGCAGCTGAGTTTGAGGCACAGGACAGAAAGAGAAAAGAAGCCATTGATGCAAGAAATGATGCAGATGCTATGGTCTTCCAGACAGAGAAAGCACTCGAAGAAGCAGGTGCCAATCTGGATGCTTCTGAGAAGGCAGCCGTGGAAGAAAAGATCGCATCTTTGAAAGCAGTCGTGGAGCGGACCGCTAATCAGACCGATATCTCAGATGCTGATATTGATGCACTCAAAGCAGGCAGAGAAGATCTGATGAACGCAGCACAGAGCCTGTTCCAGAAGATGTATGAGCAGACCCAGGGTGCCGCTCAGGGTGCAGGAGCAGGACCGGATATGGGTTCCGCACAGTCTGGCGGCGCAGGTGCCGCAGATGATGTGGTAGACGGAGACTACAGAGAAGTATAATCAAGATAGTTCAGGCGGCAGACAGATGCCGCAGCGAATAAGATAGATTGCGGGAAGTGGTGTCGCGCAGGCGGATACCCACGGTTGATAAAACCAGATAAGATAAGGTTTATTGATCGTGGGTGTTCGGCTGTGCGATGGTTGGTTGTTGCAGCAGGATGAGAGGTGGGATGCATTATGGCAGAGACGAAGAGAGACTATTATGAAGTCCTTGGTGTAGAGAAAAGTGCGGATGAGTCTGCGATTAAAAGTGCATATCGAAAATTGGCGAAAAAATATCATCCGGATATGAATCCAGGTGATCAGGAGGCAGAGAAAAAATTTAAAGAAGCCTCCGAGGCATACGCCGTATTAAGCGATGCAGATAAGAGACGTAAATATGATCAGTTTGGCCATGCGGCGTTTGAACAAGGCGGCGGGGGCGGAGGCTTCGGCGGTTTTGATTTTTCCGGCGCAGATATGGGCGATATCTTTGGCGATATCTTTGGGGATCTGTTTGGCGGAGGCAGGAGCAGAAGAAACAGCAACGGACCCATGCGGGGCGTAGATGTGCGCGCCAGTGTGCGGATTACATTTGAAGAGGCAGTAAAAGGATGTGAGAAAGAGTTAGAGCTGACATTAAAAGATGAGTGCAAGACCTGCGGCGGCTCCGGGGCGAAGCCAGGGACCACGGCACAGACCTGCAGCAAGTGCGGCGGCAAAGGACAGGTGGTCTATACCCAGCAGTCCTTATTCGGCATGGTGCAGAATGTACGTCCTTGCCCTGACTGTAACGGGACAGGTAAGATTATCAAGGAAAAATGTCCGGATTGCTATGGAACCGGCTATATTGCGAGCAAGAAAAAGATCTCGGTTACGATTCCGGCCGGTATTGACAATGGGCAGAGTATCAGGATCCGGGAAAAAGGCGAGCCTGGCATCCACGGTGGTCCGAGGGGAGACCTTTTGGTGGAAGTGATGGTATCCCGTCATACACTGTTCCAGAGACAGGATATGGATATTTTCTCTGTGGTCAATATCTCGTTCCCTGTAGCGACGCTTGGAGGCACCATCCGTATCAAGACCGTGGACGGAGAAGTGGAGTACGATGTCAAAGCCGGGACCCAGACGGATACCAGAGTCCGGCTGCGCGGAAAAGGCATGCCGTCCCTTCGAAATAAAAATATGCGCGGAGATCACTATGTCACCTTAGTGGTCCAGGTGCCCACCAATCTAAGCCATGCGGCAAAAGAGGCATTAAAAGAATACGATTTAGAGAGCGGCAATTCTCTGAATCAGAAAAAAGATGGCACCGTCAAGCAAAAGAAAAAGGGATTTATGGAAAAATTGAAGGAAACCTTAGAAGATTAAAATGGACAATCCAGACGAACTGTGATAAAATAAATCCGTATGATAAGAACGTAACAAAGTCTTATTCAAAGAAATGAGGAGGAATGACAAAATGGCCAGAAAAATGAAAACCATGGATGGAAACCATGCAGCCGCTCATGCATCTTATGCATATTCAGATGTTGCTGCAATCTATCCAATCACACCTTCATCTGTAATGGCAGAAGCAACAGATGAATGGGCAACCCAGGGAAGGACGAACATCTTTGGACAGACCGTACAAGTGACAGAGATGCAGTCCGAAGCAGGTGCAGCAGGTGCTGTACATGGCTCTCTGGCAGCAGGTGCTCTTACGACTACCTTTACTGCTTCCCAGGGTCTTTTACTGATGATCCCGAACCTGTACAAAGTAGCAGGCGAGAGACTTCCAGGTGTGTTTAATGTATCCGCGCGTGCTCTTGCAAGTCACGCACTTTCCATCTTCGGAGATCACTCCGATGTATATGCTTGCCGTCAGACCGGCGCAGCGATGCTCTGTGAATCCAGTGTACAGGAGGTTATGGACCTGACTCCGGTTGCTCACTGTGCAGCCATCAAGGGCCGCCTTCCTTTTATCAATTTCTTTGATGGATTCCGTACCTCCCATGAGATCCAGAAGATTGAACAGTGGGATTACGAAGATCTGAAAGATATGGTGGATATGGATGCTGTGGATGCATACAGAAGAGATGCACTGAATCCCAATCATCCATGCCAGAGAGGTTCTGCACAGAACCCGGATATCTTCTTCCAGGCTCGTGAGGCATGCAATCCTTACTATGATGCAATGCCGGCAATCGTGCAGGAGTATATGGACAAAGTTAATGCCAAGATTGGTACGGATTATAAATTATTTAACTACTATGGTGCAAAAGATGCAGATAGAGTCATCGTCGCTATGGGTTCCGTATGTGATACCATCGAGGAGACCATCGACTATTTGATGGCTGCCGGCGAGAAAGTCGGCGTTGTCAAAGTACGTCTGTACAGACCATTTAGCGCAAAAGCACTGATTGAAGCGATTCCGGATTCTGTAAAACAGATCACTGTTCTGGACAGAACCAAAGAGCCAGGCGCACAGGGCGAGCCTCTGTATCTGGATGTGGTTGCAGCACTCAAAGGCACGAAGTTCAACAACACCCCGATCTTTACCGGACGTTATGGACTTGGTTCCAAAGACACCACACCTGCTCAGATCGTAGCAGTATTTAACAACACCACCAAAGAGAAATTCACGATTGGTATCGTAGATGATGTGACCCATCTGTCTCTGGAGATCGGCAGCCCGCTTGTGACTACTCCAGAAGGAACCATCAACTGCAAGTTCTGGGGTCTCGGCGCAGATGGTACAGTTGGTGCGAACAAGAACTCCATCAAGATCATCGGTGACAACACCGATATGTATGCACAGGCATATTTTGACTATGACTCCAAGAAGTCCGGCGGTGTGACCATGTCTCACCTTCGTTTTGGCAAGAAACCAATTAAGTCCACATATTTAATTCACAAAGCGAACTTTGTAGCATGCCACAATCCGTCTTATGTAAACAAATACAACATGGTACAGGAGTTAGTGGATGGCGGTACATTCCTTCTGAACTGCCCATGGGATATGGAAGGCCTTGAGAAGCATCTTCCGGGCCAGGTGAAAGCATTTATCGCTAACCACAATATTAAATTCTATGTGATCGACGGTGTGAAGATCGGTATCGAAACCGGCATGGGACCAACTCGTATCAATACTATTTTACAGTCCGCATTCTTTAAATTAGCTGACATTATCCCGGAGGCTCAGGCGATTGATCTGATGAAAGCTGCTGCAAAAGCAACCTACGGCCGCAAAGGTGATGATGTGGTAGCTAAGAACTGGGCAGCCATCGACGAAGGTGCAAAACAGGTTGTTGAGATTCAGGTTCCGGAGAGCTGGAAGAACGCGGCTGATGAAGGCCTTGCTATGATCCAGGCAAAAGAGGGCAGACAGGACGCTGTGAACTTTGTAAACAATATTCAGTCTAAAGTATCTGCTCAGGAAGGCAATACTCTGCCAGTATCCGCATTTAACGATTATGTGGACGGCACAACTCCGTCTGGTACTTCCGCATATGAGAAACGTGGTATTGCAGTGAATATTCCGGTATGGAATCCGGAGAACTGTATCCAGTGTAACCGTTGTTCTTATGTGTGTCCGCACGCAGTCATCCGCCCAGTGGCTATGACAGCAGAAGAAGCTGCAAAAGTTCCAGAAGGTATGCAGGTACTGGATATGACCGGTATGCCGGATAAGAAATTTGCGATTGTGGTATCTGCATATGATTGTACCGGATGTGGTTCCTGTGTCAATGTCTGCCCAGGCAAGAAAGGTGCCAAGGCGATCGAGATGGGCAATATGGAAGCTAATGCAGGCTGCCAGGCCGCCTTTGACTATGCAGTGACCTTACCGGAAAAAGCAGATGTGATTGCAAAATTCAAAGAAGCTACCGTAAAAGGTTCTCAGTTCAAGACTCCGCTGTTAGAGTTCTCCGGCGCATGTGCTGGCTGTGGCGAGACACCTTATGCAAAACTGATTACGCAGCTGTTTGGTGACAGAATGTATATCGCCAATGCAACCGGATGTTCTTCGATCTGGGGCAACTCTTCACCATCCACACCATATACCGTCAATCAGAAGGGACAAGGTCCTGCATGGAGCAATTCTCTGTTTGAGGATGCGGCTGAGTTTGGTTATGGTATGCTGTTGGCACAGAATGCAATCCGCGGCGGTCTGAAGACCAAAGTAGAGGATCTGGCTGCTAACGCTGAGAAAGAAGACGTAAAAGCGGCTGCAAAAGAGTGGCTTGATACCTATGCTTGCGGAGCAACCAATGGTGCAGCAACCGATAAACTGGTGGCAGCATTAGAGGCTTGCGGCTGTGACAAAGCACAGGTGATCTTAAAAGACAAAGAGTTCCTCGCTAAGAAGTCCCAGTGGATCTTCGGCGGCGACGGATGGGCATATGATATTGGATTCGGCGGCGTAGACCATGTGCTTGCTTCCGGCAAAGATATCAATATTATGGTATTTGATACCGAGGTGTATTCCAATACAGGCGGACAGGCTTCCAAAGCAACTCCGACCGGTGCGATCGCACAGTTCGCAGCAGGCGGCAAAGATGTGAAGAAGAAAGACTTAGCTTCCATCGCTATGAGCTATGGCTATGTGTATGTGGCACAGATTTCCATGGGTGCTGACTTCAATCAGTGCGTCAAGGCAATTGCTGAGGCTGAGGCATATCCGGGACCATCCCTGATCATCGCTTATGCTCCATGTATCAACCATGGTATCAAGAAAGGTATGAGCAAGGCTCAGACCGAAGAGCAGCTGGCAGTTGAGGCTGGTTACTGGCATTGCTTCCGTTACAATCCTGCTCTGGCAGCAGAAGGCAAGGATGCATTTGCTCTGGATTCCAAAGAGCCGACCGGAGATTACCAGGCATTCCTCGATGGAGAGGTACGTTACAACGCTCTGAAACGTGCAAATCCGGAGAGAGCTGCAAAACTGTTCGAGAAGAACGAAGGCGAAGCAAAAGCAAGATACAACTATCTGAATAAATTAAAGACGCTTTACGGAGCAGAATAATCGGTCAGTCAGATTAGTGAGAGATCAAAAAGCCCCGGAGGAATCGAGAGTTCCTCCGGGGCTTCTCTTATGCTTTTTTCGTCAGTTCCAAAAATCGTTCTCTGGTTAGGAGCGCTCCGTCCGTCTCCACCACGGCTGCACAGATTCGGTTGGCGTCTGCGATGGCCTGTTCTATGGAAGCTCCCTGTTTGAGGCGGGAGATCACAGCTCCCATATGGGCATCTCCGGCGCCGATGGTATCCACCTGATTGGCCTTTACTCCCGGAATATGTGCGGCGTGTGTCCCGTCGTCATAATAAGCGCCGTGTTCCCCTAAGGTGACGATTACGGTATTTTTGGTCCGCTCATACAGGACATGTGCCGCCTGTTCCACCGTGGATGCTCCGGTAAAGGTGGTCGCTTCCGTCTCGTTGAGATGTAAGATCGGCGACAGATCGAATATACGTTCGATTAACTCTCCGGAAATAATATGGATTCTGGGACCAGGTGCAAAATAGATCTGATAGGCAGGATGGTTTTCCAGATATTCCACGACCGTTCCGCCCGTGGTCTCCTCGATCTCTAAGCCGCAGATATAGACACTGTCAATCTCGTCGGGATCTAGCAGTGAAAACCATTCCGGATAAAAGAGATATTCCGCTCCATGATGACAGATAAAGGTCCGCTCTCCCGAAGCCTCCACAAAACAATAACAACATCCATTGTCCTGATCCGGTGTGGGAAGAGGCGTTGTGACTCCTTTCTCTTTCAAAGCCTCCCGCACAAAATGCCCATAAGTCCCGTGTCCCACCGGCGAAAACAAAGTATAAGGAACTTCAAAAAGCCGGATCATATCTGACACATTATAAGCACATCCCCCCAGAGACATCGTCTGTCTCAGCACATGCACATCTTCACTGGTCTTCGGCAGATGATCCAGATAGATAATAACATCCACCACCGTAGACCCAATTACCAAAACTTTTTTCATATACGTATTTCTCCATTTAAGTTCCGCATCCGTCCTCCCTAGGCCCCAGCATCTGGAAGAATTTTCCTCACTTCGTTCTGTAAAATCCTTCCGGGGGCTGCGTTCGGACAGATGCTGTTTTTTATAGATTACTTGACACAGCTAAAACAGGTGCCAAGGATAGCTCTTGCACCTTTTTGTATTTTATACTATAGTTATCTTATCACAAGACTCCCAAAGAGGAAAGGAAAAATACCAATGAATGTATTGATTTTAAATGGATGTATCCGAGGTGAATCTTCCAGGACAGGCAGACTGCTGCAGGCATTTTCAGAAGAGATGAAGAGGAATCTTCCCAAAGACTGTACTGTCACTCAGTTAGACTTAGCTAAGCTTCCGCTTCGCCCCTTGACAGGCAGCTTTTTTGAAGAGAGAGAACAATTATTAGCGGAAAATAACCGGGAACATCCCCGCTTTGACTACGCACACCAGTTTGCCGAGGCAGACCGGATTGTCTTAGCAGCTCCTTTTTGGGACCTGAGTATCCCGGCAATCGTCAAGATCTATATTGAAAATATTTCCTTAGACGGCATCACCTTTGGCTGCAACGAAGAGGGGATGTATGGTCTTTGCAAAGCCACAGATCTTTTATTTCTCACGACCCGCGGCGGGATCTATACAGACGGACCTATGGAACAAGGGGCTAGGTATCTGAAAGCGCTGTGCAGCATGTTTGGTATTGAGAATTTCCGCTGTATCTATGCAGAAGGGATGGACTTTTTCCCGGACAGAGAAGCAGCCTTGATGGAGCAGGCTATAAAAGAAGCCAAAGAAGCCGGACGCCAGTATTTTGCCTCTTAGCTCAGGCAGCAGTCACTTTCTTGTCCCACAAGATCCCCACCGTCACCAGCAGGATTCCCGCTGTTTTATAGGCTGTCAGGTTGCCGAATACAAAAAGATCGAATAAGATCCCGGCCAACAGCTGCCCGGACAGCAGAAAGATCGTGGACTGAAAGACTTTCATCTTAGACAGTGTAATGATCGAGATCACAAAAGCAATCACACCGAATGTACCGCCGGCGTACAGATAGAGCGGTGCTTTTACATAAGCATACAGATCGACCTGAAACCGGGTGGTAAATAACAGCATGACCAGAGCGAGAATACTGGCCACGACATAATTGACCAGAGAACCATTCCACGTTCCTAACTCCTGTGCGGCGCGGTAGTTGATCATCTTGGAGATCACAGTGGCGCAGCCATATAAAAAAGCAATCAAGATAATAAGAATCATTTATTGGCACACATCCTTTCAGGAAAGATTTAACAGGATAATCCCGGCAAGTATCATCAGAAAACAGGGGATTCTCTTAGGGCTGAAGGGAACCTTTGGCACATGGAACCATCCATAATGGTCGATGACCGCAGAGATAAAGAGCTGTCCGGCCACTGACAGGCAAGTGGTGGCGGCTGCACCCAAGATCCCCACGCAGTAACTGCTGACAGACACCAGCAGGACGCCAAAAAATCCGGCGGAGTAGAGATGCCAGGGCATCCCTTTCAGCGTGATCTTCTCCCGGATAAAGATCAGGATGTACAGGACAAGCAAAATCCCTCCTGAGACATGCACCACAAGACTGACGCCAAACAGGCCGATGGATTCGCTCAACATTCCATTAAAGCTCATCATGGCAGACTGAAGCATGCCGGCAATCAGGACAAGGAATGAATACATGATAAGATGCCTCCTTTGTATTTATGAAAGTATGGGATTAACTTTATCGAAAAATGCGGGATTCGTCAACAGGAAATTGAGATGTTTTGGAATGAGATGAAAAGAGTATGGAAAAACAACAACATCTGTGATATACTATCAAAGAACAAAAAAAGTTTTGACAAAAATGTCTAATCTAAAACAGGAGGGTATGATTGTATGTCAACACCACATAACGCGGCAAATAAAGGGGATATTGCGAAGACCATCTTGCTTCCGGGCGATCCGCTTCGGGCGAAATTTATCGCAGAAAATTTTTTAGAGGACGTGGTACAGTTTAATACCGTCCGGAATATGTTCGGTTTTACAGGTACTTATCAGGGGAAGAAAATATCTGTGATGGGGACCGGTATGGGATGTGCATCCATCGGTATCTATTCTTATGAACTGATTCATATGTACGGCGTGGAGAACCTGATCCGCATTGGCTCCTGTGGTGGTATGCAGGAATCGGTAAAACTTGGAGATATTGTGATGGCGATTGGCGCCAGCACCGATACGAACTATGCACATCAGTATCATCTGCCAGGCACATTTTCGGCGGCTGCTACCTATGATCTGCTGTACAAAGCAGTGGAAGAAGCGAAAAAGTATCAGTTCCCTTATGTGGTAGGCAATGTGCTCTCTTCGGATATCTTCTACAACGAGACAGAAGAATGGAGAGACTGGGCAAAGATGGGCGTCCTCGCGGCGGAGATGGAGAGCTATGCTTTGTACTGTAATGCAGCGAGAGCCGGTGTCAACGCACTTGGTATCTTTACCGTGTCGGATTCGATGGTTTCCAAAGAAGAGATGTCCGCAGAAGAACGTCAGACAGGCTTTACCAATATGATGAAAGTGGCTCTTGGGGTTGCAGTACAACTATGAAAAAAGCATGGGAAAGAGCAGGAGAACTGTACTGGCATGCCACGCCTGTGATTCTCTCCGAGGAGGATCAGACCTGGACGGCCAATCTGAAGACACAGCGTTTTTATGACCAGATCCTAAGCCTCGACTGGGGAAGCCATGTGCCGGGTTCCGGAGCGCCGGAGCGGATTATGGTGGCAGCCGTACAGGCGCTGGAGAACAGAGGCTATCAGGCTTCTAAGCGGGCCTATGAGCTGTTAGACGAAGGGCTTAAGGCTCTGGAGGAAGAAGATTATGTAAAGCTTCATAAGATCTCCGCAGAGCTTCGCTATGAACTGGCACAGGCCCAAAAGGATGAGTCTTCGCCTTATTGGAAGTATCAGATCTATGAATCGTTTGCACAATATGAAAAAAGTGTACAGTTTCCGAAAAAGATACAAGTAGATATAGAGTCTGCTGCTTTTCGGGACAAGCTAAAGGCTGCCTGGCTGTCACAGATGATCGGCGCAGCCATGGGAACCATGGTGGAAGGCTATACCTCCCAGAATCTCTATGAATCCTTTGGAGAGGTCTATGACTATCTGCGGGAACCCAATACCTATAATGACGATATTACATATGAGCTGGCTTTTTTGGATGCCTTTAAAGAGAGCGGCTACCAGGTGACTTCCAAAGAGATCGCTCTGTCCTGGGCAGGCTTAGTGCCCTGCGGCTGGTCCGCGGAAGAGATTGCCCTTCGCAATATTAAAAACGGAATCCTGCCGCCAGAGAGCGGGACATTTCGCAATCCGTTTAATGAGTGGATCGGCGCCCAGATGAAAGGCGGGATCTGCGGGATGGTGGCGCCGGGAGACGCCCATCTGGCAGCGAAATTAGCCTGGTCGGACGGAGAAGTGGCACATGCCAACAATGGGATCTTAGGAGAGGTCTTTAACGCAGTACTGACGGCGCTGGCATTTACAGAGCCGGATATCCGTACGCTGCTGCAGGATGCGATTGCTTTGATCCCCGCAGACAGTGAGTATTATTCGGTGCTCGCTTTTGCATGGGACTGCTGCATAACGTGCAGTGACTGGCATGAAGCATTGTACTGCTGTCAGGAACGATATAAGACTTACAATTGGATACACGCCTATCCCAATGCCTGCTGTGAAGTGATTGCACTTTACTATGGGAATGGCGACTATACGCAGACTCTGCATATTGTGACCATGTGCGGGATCGATGCAGACTGCAATGCAGGTATGATTATGCCGATACTGGCAATCCAACAGGGAATGGGTATCATTCCAAAGAAACTGATTCATCCGGCGTTTGAGGAGCTGATCACTTATATGAGAGGGATCGAGAAGATCTCGCTGGAAGAGTTGGTGGACGATACTTTAAATAGCATGATACATGCAAAAAACAAGGAGGAAGTCTAATATGAATATGAAAAAAGTATTAGCAATGATGCTGACAGCTTCTATGGCATTTTCCATGGTAGCCTGCGGCGGAAACGACACAGCGACAACAGACGAAGGCAGCACAGATACCAGTGAGCCGGCAACAGAGGAGACCACAGACAGTGAGGCTGAGGAGAGCGAAGCTCCGGCAGCATCCGGTGAAGGCTACAAAGCAGCGCTTCTGTTAAATGGAACATTGGGAGACAAGTCTTTCTATGATTCTGCCAACGAAGGTCTGACCAGACTGCGCGATGAATTAGGTGCTGATACCTTTGACTTTAAAGTAGAGCAGATGGGCGGAACCACTGCAGACGAGTCCAAATGGGAGCCAACCCTGTTGGATTACTGTGATTCCGGCGAATATGATGTTATTATTATGGGAACCTGGCAGATGGCAGAGCCTTTGGCACATGCAGCAGAAGAGTATCCGGATCAGAAGTTTATCTTCTTTGATGAGCAGTTTGATTTTGAGGGTAATGGAAATCCGCAGAATATCTACAATATCCTGTACAAGCAGAATGAGGTATCTTATTTAATCGGTGCGGCAGCAGCGATGATGACTACCGATGAGACCATCGAGGGCATCGATCCGGCTACCAAGAAGATCGGTTTCTTAGGCGGTATGGACAATGCGGTGATCAACGATTTCCTGAAAGGATATGAGCAGGGCGCACATGACGTAGATCCCGAAATGGAAGTTGTCATTGGCTGGGTCGGCGACTTCGTAGACTCCACCAAAGGAAAAGACATTGCACTTGGACAGTATCAAAGCGGCGTGGATGTAGGCTATAACGTAGCAGGTAATGCTGGTCTTGGACAGATTGAGGCGGCTGGAGACAGCGGACTCTATGCATTTGGTGTAGACTCTGACCAGGCAGCGCTGCTTCCTGACTATGCAGACCGTATTCCGACTTCTGCACTGAAGAATGTTGGCAACTCTCTGTATCGTGCGATTAACCTTGACTTAGAGGGCAATCTTGCCTATGGTACAGTGGAGACGCTTGGCTTTGCTGAGGGCGGCGTGGAGATCGTAAAAGACGCACATTATGAAGAGATGCTTCCGGAGAATATCCGTACAGCTCTTGACGAGATGGAGCAGAAGATTATCAGCGGAGAGATTGTAGTAGATACTGCAATTGAACGATAGAGATCAGACAGACAGGGCTGCTGCAGGGGTGCCTTTTGAAAGGCTGTCCTGCAACAGCCTTCTTTGTTCAGGGAGAAAAGAGGTGGCTTGTTTTTGGAAAACAACGTGGTATTGCAGATGAACCACATGATGAAGATTTATTCCAATGGTGTGGTAGCGAATGAAGATGTAAGCATTGAATTGAGAAAAGGAGAGATTCATGCACTTCTGGGGGAGAACGGCGCCGGTAAAAGTACACTGATGAAGGTGTTGTTTGGGATTGAGAGTCCGGATGAAGGACAGATTGTGTTAAACGGGCAGGAGACGACGATTAAGTCGCCGCAAGATGCCATCAATAAAGGGATTGGTATGGTACATCAGCATTTTATGCTGGTGCCGTCTCTGACGGTTGCAGAGAATATCATCCTGGGTGTGGAGCCGCGAAAATATGGGATCTTTATCCATATGGATCAGGCCATCACAGAGGCAGAAGAGATTGCCAGAAAATATAATTTTGATATTGATGTAAGAGCAAAAGTAGAAGAAATTCCGGTAGGAATCAAACAAAAAGTGGAGATCTTAAAGGCATTGTACCGCGGCGCGGATATCTTGATTTTAGACGAGCCTACCGCAGTGCTGACGCCTCAGGAGACGGACGAACTCTTTGTGCAGTTAGAGAAGCTCAGGGACAGCGGACATACGATTATCTTTATCTCCCATAAATTAGATGAGATTAAGAAGATCTGTGACCGCGCGACGATCATGAGAAGCGGCAAGAGCATGGGTACATACGAAGTGAAGGATATCTCCACAGAAGAGATGTCAAGACTCATGGTGGGCAGAGATGTGATCCTGACTTTCGACAAAGCGCCGTCAAAACCAAAAGAGGTACTGATGCGTGTGCGCAATCTCTCGGTGCGCAATCACCAGGGCGTGTTAAAAGTGGAGGATCTCTCTTTTGACCTGCGCGGCGGGGAGATCTTAGGGATCGCCGGCGTAGAGGGCAATGGACAGTCGGAGCTGATTGATTCCATCACCGGTTTAAATAAAAGCTATAAAGGTTCTATAAAGATCAAGGATACCGATATAGAAAAAAGCAGTATTAAAGGCATCCGGGATCTTAAGCTTGGACATATCCCGGAAGACCGGATGACCAGCGGCTGCGCCGGCAATCTGAATATCTTGGAGAATCTTTTTTCCAATCAGTATACAGACCCGGAATATTCCGGCAGGATGCTGTTAAAGACCAAGCGAATCCAGGAGCGTTCCGAAGAGTTGATTGTGGAATATCTGATCAAATGCAAGTCGTTTCGTCAGAATGTGGCGATGCTTTCCGGTGGAAATATTCAAAAAGTGATTGTAGCGAGAGAATTTTCCACAGAACCAGATCTGATCATTGCCAATCAGCCTACGCGCGGTGTGGATGTGGGCGCGGCAGAGTTTATCCGCAGACGTCTTCTGGAATTTCGGGATAAAGGATGTGCGATTATCCTGGTGTCCGCGGACTTGAATGAAGTATTTTCTCTTAGCGACCGGCTGGCCGTGATGTATAAAGGAAAATTCTCCGGTATGTTTACGGATGTGTCAGCGGTGACAGAAGAAGAATTAGGGCAGTATATGCTTGGCTTAAAGCACCAGGAAGTACAGGAGGGTGTGATTTATGAATAGTGCAAAACGTTTTGATATGTTCCGTATGGTGTTCTCTGTGCTGATCGCGCTTCTGATCTCCTTTGTGATTATCTTCTTTGTCAGTGACGAACCAGTGACAGCGATTGTCACATTGATCACAGGGCCTTTTAAGAGCAAGCGAAATATGGGAAATGTGATTGAATCCATGGTGCCGTTGATCTTTACCGGAACGGGTGTCTGTATTATGTTCTCGGCGAATCAGATCAACTTGGCAACAGAAGGCGGATTTCATTTAGGCGGGCTGGTAGCTGCAGCCGTGGTGTTAAAGCTTGGACTTCCTGCCGGAGTAAGTCCCTTTGTGGCGATCTGTCTGGCGGCATGTGCAGGCGCTGTCTTCTGTGCGATCCCGGCATGGATGAAGATCAAGACCAATTCACCGGAGCTCGTGTCTTCTCTGATGATTAACTATATTTCCTTGTGGTTTTGTACCTTTTTGCTGATGCATTTTCTGCAGGACCCAAGTGTGGGGTCCGCTTCCTATAAGCTGCCGGCGGAGTCTGAGCTTCCTACACTAATCAAAGGAACCAACATTCATCTGGGGCTTTTGATCGCTTTTCTTGTGGCGGTGCTTGGATACGTCTTTCTCTTTAAGACCAAGACGGGCTATGAGCTTCGTCTGACGGGTGAAAATGAAAACTTTGCCCGCTATTCGGGGATCAATATTGTAAAAGTGATCTTGATCTCTCAGATGGTGGGAGGAGTGATCGCTGGCATAGGCGGCAGCGTGGAGCTATTAAGCCCGATTTATTCCAGATTCTCCTGGGTATCGCTGCTTGGATATGGCTGGGATGCGATTATCATCTGTACACTGGCGAAGAAAAATCCGCTGTACACACCGCTGGCTGCGCTTTTTTTGGCGTATCTTAGGACGGGAGCTTCGATTATGGCCCGCTATACAGATGTCACGCTGGAGATTGTGCAGATCACGCAGGGCATTATCATCCTGCTGGTGGTGGCGGAGCAGTTCTTAAGCGGTATGAAGCACCGCATGATAGCAAGAGAAGCGAAAGCATCTCTGAAAGACGAGGGGGTGGCGTAAATGTTGCAGAATTTATTAAGTCCGGAATTTTTCAATGCGATTCTGCGTGCGACAACGCCGATTCTGTTCGCGGCGCTGGCGTCATCCGTGGCGTCAAAGTCCGGGATTACGAATATGGCGCTGGAAGGAATTATGCTTTTTTCCGCATTATTTGGCGTGATCTTTACTGCTGTGACAGGGAGTTTTCCTGTGGGACTTCTGCTGACTATGGTAGCTGGCGGTGTGATTGGACTTATGCTTGCATTTTTTGTCCTGAATCTGAAGACGGATGAGATCCTGGCGGCCATCGCCATTAACCTGATGGCGACAGGCGGTACGGTGCTTTTGATGCTGGCAGTGTCCGGAGACCGGGGATCTTCCACATCGATTGCCAATGTATCGGCGCCTAAGATTGTGATTCCCTTGGTGGATCAGATTCCGTTTTTGGGGAAAATACTGTCAGGGCAGAACTTGATGACGTATCTGTCTATACTGGCAGTTGTAGTGATGCATCTGTTTCTCTACAAGACACCGCTGGGACTTAAGATCCGGGCGGTCGGGGAAAATAAAAACGCGGCAGAATCCGTGGGAATCAGTGCGAGGAAGATACAGTATATCGCGCTGATCTTAAGCGGAGTGCTGGCGAGCATGGGCGGATTCTTCTTATCTGGCGGATATATGAATATGTTTACGAAAGATATGTCGGCTGGTAAGGGGTATATTGCGCTGGCGGCGAGTGCGATGGGCGGAGATACGCCGATGGGCGGATTCTTGGTGTCGCTGCTCTTTGGTGCGGCGCAGGCGCTGGCGAATATGATGCAGCTGACAGATATCCCGCATGAACTGATCCAGATGGTGCCTTATCTGACGACGCTTGTAGGACTTGGGATCTATAGTTATGCGGGGCTGAAAAAGAGACAGAAGTTGGCTGGGAAATAGGACGATCCAGCCAAAAAATGGGATACCCTGACTCGACAAAGGTCTGCATAGAATGTATCGGACAGGCTGCGCAGTTTGTATGCTCCAATCGGACACGGAAGTGTCCGCCTGGCTCATACAAACTGCGCAGTCTGTCCGCTCCAATCTACACAGCACTCTTTGTGCGAGTCAGGGTATCCCATTTTTCAGCTGGACCTGG
>CAJUGG010000101.1 GCA_910585995.1 uncultured Lachnospiraceae bacterium | reverse complement strand
TTTAAAGTTCCGCAGGTGTCCTACCAGCACTTCCCTTGCCAGAGGTGTTCCCGTCCCCCTCTGGCGGCCGGCAACTCCTCTGCGTGCTGTACAGAACTCTGCTGTTTTAGTTCCGCAAAGTTCCTCCCAAATCTCATAAACCCATTATTTTTACTTTGAATAGTGTAATATACTACATCTTTTTTGTCAAATTTTTTCTCTTATCCACTGCTAGTCTCTCACGATAGTATCTTGTGCATTACCTACCTCTGGTATGTATAACCGGACTCCTGGCAACAACAGCTCCCGGTCTCTGCCAATGACCTCCCGGTTCATACGATAGATCAGATCATAGTAAGCTCCATGTCCATACTGCTGATAAGCAATCTTCCACAGACAATCCCCCGGTTTCACCAGATACATATGATCTGTCAAAGTATCCTCCACTTCCTCTGGCATCAGATAGTGCTGCTGCCCCAGATCCATTGCTTTTCCATAGAAAAGCTCCTGCTCCACGCTTCCATCTGCTGCCACTTTCTGAACCGCCGGCTTACCCCAGTCCGGACGCAGATAATAAGTGCTCCCATCCTCACAAGTAAATTCCCAGTTATCTGTCACCTGATAGGTATATGCTTCCACCTGTGAAGTATCCTCATGATATTCATAACAAGAGAGCAGGATCTCCTCCTCCGTCGTCACAACCGCTAAGATACATCTTCCCCGTTCATCATACTGATAGAACCGATGCTCCCATACCCCAGTCTCATTGCTGCCCCAAAAATCGGTGTATTGCAGCTCTTCCATCAGCTGCTCCCCATCATACTCTGCCTGATAGCCGCGGCTGAAGAAAAGTTCCTCACTATAACCATTGGGATCTGATCCAACATCACGCCGATAAGACAGCCCCCGCAAAAGCCTGCCTTCCTCGTCAAACTGAAAGTCACTGGCCTCGAACATATACCGATATGCGATACAGTATCCATCCTGATAGGGCGCACTGTTTGCCTTATAATAGATATATCTGCATGTATGCTCGTCGTCATCTCTCTCATATATATTTTCTTCACAATAATTATTGCTGTTGTTCAGGATATTCGGAGAATATCCCAACGCATAGAGCAGCCGGTTCTGTTCGTCAAAACGCGCGTGACAGGACCCTGCTCGCTCTTCCTCATCATAGCTTTTTGTCACCCATGCATACTGATGATACAGATAACCGCTAAAAGAAGTATGTTCTTTATCGTAAGCAGTGGTCTCATGGCTGATCTGCTTTAATCTGCGATCTTCTGCATAGATCTCATGAGCAGTGGTATCTGTATCCTGATTTACTGCGGTCGCAGGGATGGGATTTTGATAAATATTTAACATTTGCAGCCCCAAAAACATGATCCCCATACAAAACCATCGTTTCTTGTGCGAAAAAGATGCAGATATCTTTTTATTTTCATCAATCAATTGTAACATTTTCAATACATTACCACCCTATGTGTTGGCAAAAGCAATGCCGGTCTTCACATATTTTTTCACGGAATATAATGTAATTCCGACAATCTCTTAAAAATATACGTTCCAATCAATGTGTATCCGTCTTTATTAAAATGTACGGCATCAACTCTTAAACTATCCGGCACCATCCCTTTTTCCATCTGTTCCAGATCAATCTGTGTCGGCGTTATCCCTGCCTCATCAAGTCCATGTCTGCATAAATAGTTTCTCAAGTTGACATAATGTTTCCCCCAATGAGTTTCCATCATTTCCTCAAGTTCTCTTCTCTCTTCCTCTGTGCCGGAAGTAAGTCCAACGATGATATATTTATTGGGGTTGTCCAAAGTATCCAATAGTTTTTGCTGCTGATCGATCAAATCCTGAGGTGATTCCCAACTGCCATTTTGCCCGATAAATATCACCGGTATACAGTCATTATACAGATAAGAACCCTCATTAATTAAATACGTACCGCTTTCCACCAGACACGCTTCTCCTGGTTCTAATCTGGTAAAATAATATTTGAATTCTGTACTAATATAAGATTCCTGCTCTATCGTTAAAATGCCTGGTATGCCATTGATTGAGCAGTTTCTAATTCCGCCGTCTCCTTGTCTAAGAGGACTTATACCGCTGCCATCCTGTAAATAAAGATGAACTTCCACAGGCTCTGTCTCTGCCGGAATCAGACATTCCTCCAACACAATATCCAGCGCCCCCCCCGCGCCAAAATCATCTTACTGCTCTCTCCTCCAACTCCCATATTTGCTACATCCACCTGGATTCCCTGATCAAGAGCCAACTTTTGAATCACATTCGGATAGGTCACTCCGTCCCCTCCTGCACCTGCTGTCAGGCTGTCTCCCCAGCAGACAATACGAACAGGAGGATCTAACGCCTGCTGCAACCTTGAAATCTCTTCCTCTAACTCTTCCAGTCTCTGATCCTTTTGCTCATTTTCCTCCTGTAATTTCCCCATAGAAGTCGACATACTTTGTAAAAAATCCCTCTCCCACGAAAAATGACCATATACCTTGAAAGCCCCTGCGGCTAACAATGCTATGCTTATTACTGCTGTTATTGATAACATTACTTTTTTCCTGTTCATCTCATATCCTCCAAACTTTCTTGAATTAGAACCTGTAACAAAAAGAGAATAATCATAAAGGCAAAGTGTCTTTTCGGATCAAATATCAAGCTGGCCTTATGATCACAGAAGATGGTAACGGAATGTTGCAGGTTTCTCTTCCCCATGGCATCAGAAGATGTAAATTCTGGCCACCCTCTATGGACAGCAGGCGAAAAGGACCTTCGTCGGTCACTTCTTCTACCCAGGTATCCAAAGGGTATACCAAAACAACATGCTTACGAAAGGCCTTCTTTTCTATTTCGAGCAGATGGATCTCTCCAAATTCATAATATGCCTCTCCTTGTGCATCGATATTCACACTTTCCGGACTCCATGCGCCGGTGCGCAGAGTCTGAAATAACTGCTTTTCATCATCAGAAAAGAAATAATCGGCGTCTTCCCCGCAGAGATAGTCCGTAGCATAGACAAGTATTAATTCACGCTCTTTCACCTGATATAATAAGAACGCCTCCTCACTCTCTCCGGAAAAATACGCAAAAATCAAATATTGGCAAGTGGGAGACAGAAGCAGTCTGCCTCCGCCATAGCCTCCTGTTGGATAAGGTACAGAACAGGTATATGTGATCTCTTCCTGATCTAAGACAACGAGTAAAATATCATTCTCATCTTCTAAACGAATCTCCCTCTGGTCTTTCAAAAATACACTCTTTTTATCTACCATCTTACCCCTCAATCAGTGCATACAGATCCTGGTAAAAATCCGGATAGCTAATCTTGACACAGTCAGCGTCTATGATCTGTGTCTCTCCATCGGACGCTAATGCAGTCACCGCAAACGTCATGGCGATGCGATGATCCATCCTGCTGTCAATCACTGCTCCATGCAGGGGATGTCCGCCCTCGATGATCATGCCGTCTTCAGTCTCTGTCACCTGTGCCCCCATGGCGGTCAGATTTTTTACCATCACGTCGATGCGGTTGGACTCTTTGACTTTCAGTTCCTGTGCATCCTTGATCAGCGTCGTCCCTTCTGCAAAACACGCAAGTGCTGCCACCACTGGCAATTCATCAATCAATGTAGGAATCACAGCACCACCGATGGTGGTCCCTCGAAGGCCACTGTGACGCACCATAAGGTCCGCTGTAGGCTCTCCACTCCCATCTTCATTAAAAATGGTGATGTCTGCTCCCATGGCCATACAGACCTTTAAGATGCCATCGCGGGTGGGATTCATGCCTACATTTTTAATCAAGATCTCAGAATCCGGAACGATCAGAGCAGACGCGATAAAATAAGCCGCTGAAGAGATATCTCCCGGAACCTGGATCTCTTGTGCCTGCAATTCAGGTTCCGGCTGAACGGTTGCCGTTGTCCCTTCGCTCAGGACAGATGCACCAAAATGCCTTAACATAATCTCGGAATGATTTCTGGATAAATAAGGTTCTGTGACACTCGTAGGAGAATCTGCGTAAAGTCCCGCCAGTAAGATACAAGATTTCACCTGTGCAGAAGCCACTGGCGAGACATAGTGAATCCCATGCAGCGGCGCACCCTGAATCCGAAGCGGCGCACAACCATTACCCTGCACACTCTCAATTTGTGCTCCCATCTGTGACAAAGGTTCGATGATTCGTCTCATCGGCCTTGACTGAATCGATGCATCACCGGTAAGCTGCGTTGTAAATGACTGTCCCGACAGGATACCACTGATCAGCCGAATCGTCGTCCCGCTGTTTCCCACATCCAGGACTCCTTTAGACGCACGCAGACCATGCAGACCCTTTCCATATATCAAAATCTCATCCGCACGATTATCAATCTCAATGCCCATCCTCTCAAAACAGGCAATCGTCGACAGACAATCCGCTCCCTGCAAAAAATTTGTAACCCTCGTCGTCCCCTTTGCCAACGCCCCAAACATAATCGAACGATGAGAAATACTCTTGTCCCCCGGAACCGTGATAGTTCCTCTTAATCTATGTGCCCTTTTAAATTTCATACTTTTGCTCCTATTTAAGTTCCGCTTCAGCCACTTATATGTCCTTCCTCTAGAACCATGTCCGTTCATTTCATTCCCTGACATGGTTCTGGGCATATCAGTCGCTTCCGCTGTTTTAAGTTCCGCTTCAGCCACTTATATGCCCTTCCTCTAGAACCATATCCGTTCACTTCGTTCTCTGACATGGTTCTGGGCATGTCAGTCGCTTCCGCTGTTTTTAAGTTTTTATCTCTCATAAATCACATAGCGATATTTTCGCAGGATTTCTGCTGCCTGTTTCATCGACTTTTCATCATAAAACTCAATCCTAAGCACCGCTTCGATAAATTCCCGGCTATGTACAATGCCGATATTTTTCAAGTTAATCTGATTGCTCGCCAATATGGTTGCCAGCGTTGCAATCCCTCCCGTCTCATCCACCATATCACAATAGATCTCAAAAATCCGCTGAATCGGCCCGCTCCCCTTCTCAGGAAGACTGTTCCTGTAATCCCTCGAACTCTCAAACAATTCAAAAATAGCGCCCTCTTTCGCCGCATCCAACTGGCCCTGAATCACACGAAGCGATTGAATATAACGCCCCAGGATCTCAGAAATATTTTCCCGGTTCGTCATACAGATCTGCTCCCACATCTCCGGCGAAGAAGATGCAATCCTTGTAATATCCTTAAATCCTCCCGCTGCCACCAGCCTCATAATCCCATCCTTCGTATCCGAATCCCGCACCAGATTCACCAGCGAAGAAGCAATAATATGCGGCAGATGACTAATTCCCGCTGTCACATAATCATGCGTCTCATAATCCAACACCAAAGGCAGCGCCTTCAGACTCGCAATAAACTCCCGATACCGCTCCACCACTTCCCCAGATACCTGCGCAGTCGGCGTAATCACATAATACGCATTCTCAATCAAGATCCTCTTAGAATTTTTATACCCCGTCTTCTCAGCCCCTGCCATCGGATGCCCGCCAATAAAATTCGTCTCCATCCCAAGCCTGGCCACATGAGCATGAATATCTCCCTTCGTACTCCCCACATCCGTAATAACACAGTCCGCCCCAATCACATCTCTCAACTGCTCCAAATATTTCACATTCTCAGCCACCGGCGCACATAAAAAAATATACTCACAATCCCCAAATTCCGCATCCACCCCATTCAAAACCCGGCTAATCACCCCATCCTCTACCGCCTCTTCCACCGACGCCCTCGTCCGCGAATAAGCCACCAACTCCGCCCCCGGATAAAAATACCGAATCGCCCTGGCAATCGATCCCCCAATCAATCCCAACCCAATAAAACCAATCTTCATAAATAAGCTCCTATTTAAAGTTCCGCTCCAGTCTTCCCTGCCCCTCTTCTAGAAGCATTTTCGCCTGCTTCACATTCGAAAACCCTTCTGGGCTGGTTCAGACTTCCGCTATTCAACGCATTAACGCATTGAGTATACCACATTTCCCCCAAAATAAAAAGAGCCTTTCCAAAGAACTCCACCCCACACTCCTCCCGGTTTACATAATCCAGGAGCGGCCGCAAAAAGGGGCGCCCGGTGTTGCACAAAGAGTGCTGTGTAGATTGGAGCGGACTGCTGGTGACATTTGTATGAGCCAAGCAGACACCCCTGTCCGATTGGAGCATACAAATGTTGCCGACTGTCCGATACACTCTATGCAGACCTTTGTGCAACACCGGGCGCCCCTTTTTGCAGTCGCTCCGTCGCCCCACCTTTTTGTGGTCACTCCGTCACCCCTATTTTTTATCAATATACCCCTTCGCCTTCAACGTCTCCGCGCACAGCACCGCGCCCCCCGCAGCCCCACGCACCGTATTATGCGAAAGTCCCACAAATTTCCAGTCATAGACACTGTCCTCGCGAATCCGTCCCACAGACACGCCCATGCCATTCTCATAATCCACATCCAACTGCACCTGCGGACGATTATCCTCTTCCATATACCGGATAAACTGCTTCGGTGCACTCGGCAGCTTCATCTCCTGCGGATACCCCTTAAAATTCACCAGACGGTCAATCAACTGCTCCTTCGTTGGCTGCTTGCGGAATTTCACAAACACAGCCGCCGTATGTCCATTCAGCACTGGAACGCGAAGACACTGACAAGTAATCTTTGGCTCCTGCGCCTTCACAATCTCTCCATTCTCGACATGTCCCCAGATCCGAAGCGGCTCCTGCTCCGATTTCTCCTCCTCGCCGCCAATATAAGGGATCACGTTTTCCACCATCTCCGGCCACTCCTTAAAAGTCTTGCCGGCTCCGGAAATCGCCTGATATGTAGTCGCCACCACCTCATAAGGCTCAAACTCTTTCCACGCCGTCAATACTGGCGCATAACTCTGAATCGAACAATTCGGTTTCACCGCGATAAATCCCCTCGTCGTCCCCAGACGCTTCTTCTGGGATGCAATCACCTCAAAATGCTCCGGATTAATCTCCGGGATTACCATCGGCACATCCGGCGTCCAGCGGTGCGCACTGTTGTTGGATACCACCGGCGTCTCTGTCTTTGCATAAGCCTCCTCGATTGCCTTGATCTCATCTTTTGACATATCCACCGCGCTAAATACAAAATCCACGCTTGCGGCTACCTTTTCCACCTCATTGACATTCATCACAATGATCTTTTTCACTGACTCCGGCATCGGTGTGGTCATCTTCCAGCGATTCCCCACCGCCTCCTCATAGGTCTTGCCAGCTGAACGCGCACTCGCTGCAATCGTCACCACCTCAAACCACGGATGATTTTCCAAAAGAGAGATAAATCTCTGTCCTACCATACCTGTACCCCCAAGGATACCTACTCTTAACTTCTCACTCATTTTCTCATTCTCCTCCTCACATACATTCCAAACCAATAGATTGCAGGCTTCGCCAGCAAACCTATTGCCATGAACAAATGTCCGCCGTACACGTACAAATGTCTTTCTCATAAATATTACAAGATTCTACATCAAAATGCAACCCCAAATTTACATCTCATTCAGATACTTTTCATAAATCCCGATCACCTGCTCCATCGCTTCCTTCCCAGGTCCTCCGATGGTCAGTCTCTTATTGACGCAAGTCTCCATAGAGATTGCCTCATAGACATCCTGTCCAAACACCGGACTAATCTTCTGATACTCCTCCAAGGGCAGATCATCCAGTGCAATCCCTTTTTCAATACAGAGCAGCACCAACCGCCCCACAATCCCATGTGCATCCCGAAACGGCACTCCATGATTTACCAGATAATCCGCCGCATCCGTCGCATTGGTAAACCCATGCCTTGCGCTGTCCTTCATACGCTCTTTACAAAAATGAATGGTATGAAGCATCCCGGTAAACAATGCAATACATCCTTTTGTCGTATCAATCGCATCGAACACCAATTCCTTATCTTCTTGCATATCCTTATTATAAGCCAGCGGAATCCCCTTCAACGTCGTCAAAAGAGACATCAAAGCCCCATAGACCCTTCCCGTCTTGCCCCGCACCAGCTCTGCAATATCCGGGTTCTTCTTCTGCGGCATAATCGAACTGCCCGTACTATAGGCATCATCAATCTCCACAAACCGATACTCATTACTGTTCCAAAGGATCATCTCCTCACAAAAACGACTCAAGTGCATCATCACCGTAGACATAGCCGAAAGATACTCAATCAGATAATCCCGATCCGACACCGCATCCATACTATTTAACATCGGCCCGTAAAATCCCAGAAGCTCTGCCGTATACTCCCGATCCAGAGGATACGTCGTCCCCGCCAGCGCTCCCGCGCCCAAAGGACAATAATTCATCCGCTCACGCAGATCTAAAAGCCGCATCTGATCCCTGCGAAACATCTCAAAATATGCCCCCATATGATGTGCCAGCGTAATCGGCTGCGCCTTCTGAAGATGCGTAAATCCCGGCATAATCGTCTCCGTATGCTCCTTCATAATCCGCAAAAGAACCTCCAAAAGCTTCTTCAAAAGCGCGTCTGTCTCCTGCACCTCATCCCGGATATACAGTCTCATATCCAGCGCCACCTGATCATTCCGGCTGCGCCCCGTATGCAGCTTCTTCCCCACATCCCCGATCCGGTCAATCAGATTCGCCTCCACAAAACTGTGAATATCCTCATACTCCTGCGTAATCAAAAGCTCCCCGGACTCCACATCCCTCAGAATCCCCTCAAGCCCCTCTAAAATCCGATCCCTCTCCTCCTCGGTCAAAATCTTCTGCTTTGCCAGCATCCGCACATGCGCCATGCTGCCCCTTATATCCTGACGATACAACTTCTGGTCAAAAGAAATCGAAGCATTAAACTGATACACCAGCTGATCCGTCTCCTTTGTAAACCGTCCGCCCCACAACTGTGCCATCCTCATTCATCCTTTCCTGTAAAATCAATCTCTTTATTCTACCACACCCCTCTCCCCCAAACAATTCCCTTTTCAAAATTTTTCTCCTTATCCTCTTTCCCCAAAACCTCTCTATACAAAAAACAAACGTTCCGTCCTCATTCTCAGGAACCGCCCCAAAAGCGATCTTTCGCTTCCTGCCAGATGGCCGAGGCCGGATTTACGGAGTCTTAGCCTACAAACAGGGCCGGGTGGCTTTGTAAAATAGTGCTGTGTGGATTGGAGCGGACAGTCAGCAACATTTGTATGAGCCAAGCGGACACCTCTGTCCGATTGGAGCATACAAATGTTGCTGACTGTCCGATACATTCCATGCAGACATTTTACAAAGCCACCCGGCCCTGTTTTTATCGCCAGACTCTCGTAAATCCGGTCCCGGCCATCTGGCAGGGAGCCGAAAGATCGCCTTTGGGGCGGTTCCGTCGCCCTTTACTTACTCTTCTGAATCATATAATAAGGCCATGCCACAAAGAACACCCCGCCGATCATATTCCCAATCGTCACAATCACCAGATTATACAAATACCCTCCAGCAGAAAGCCCCGCCACTCCGTTCGGGTCCAAAAGTCCAGAAGCCATAATTGTCATATTTGCCACGCTATGTTCAAATCCGCAGAACACGAACACGAAAATACACCAGAAAATCATAACCAGCTTCCCGGACTCAGTCTTCATCTTTGTACAGCACCACACTGCCAGACACACCAGAATATTACAGAAAATACCCTTAAACAGCAGGTTCAAAGCCGTACCGCCCATCTTAGCTGCTGCTACCGTCGCAATCGTCTCTCCCACTGCCCCGCTTGCCAGCCCCGTAAAATGAAACAGCACTGCTGCTAACAGAGATCCTGCCAGGTTTCCTATGTAACAGACAATCCAAAGCTTCGCCACATCGCCCCATTTTACTTCTCCAGCAAAAGCTGCTGAAGCCATCACAAAATTATTACCCGTAAAAAGCTCTGCTCCGGCCATCACCACCAGACTCAGTGCAGCGGCAAAGGAAACCGCCATCACCACTTTTCCGCCTCCGGTTGTACCCACATGTCCTCCTACAGAGAGCATGACAAAACCGCCAAAAGCGATGAAAAAGCCTGCCACCATAGAGGCAATCACATAACCTACGGGATTGTTATTTAATAGATTCAGCTTCCCCTTTGCGCCATTACAGACCGCCGTAAATTCATCCTTAAACATATCTCTTCCTCCTGTATGTTTTTACTTTTCATCTCATAATACCACACTTTCCTTTCTCTGTGATTGCACACATTGTAGGAATCGGGATTTTTCTTTTTTACAAAAATCCCTTCCAATTTTTGTGAATTTCTGCTAAAATATAAATATAAATTCTTTTTATTTTTATTCATTTCAAACATTGTTCAGGAGGTGTATCTATGTTTTGGACTGACAAAGTGGTCGAAGCTCTTCATGCGGGAGATTGCTTCATCTCTTCACTCCACAGCGCAAATTTTATCCAGCTCTTAGAGGAGATCAAAACCTATCCGTTTTTCAGTAGAGAACTCTGCAAATGTGCCTTCACTGCTTCCTGGGATCAGGAACATGTGAACATTTTTCGCCAGACCATGCAGGAGATGCTTGATAACCATGCTACAGATTGTAGTTATATGCTGGAAAAAGCAGTTCCTTTAATGAAAAATATCAACCACAATGAAGCCATCCTCTATCAGTTAAGCATTGATTTTTTAAAACATCCAGGAGAGACACCTGACGAAGAATGTCTTCTCAAGTTATCCAGGATCTGGGTCCCCATCGGTGACAGTGCCCTGTCAGCCAGTGAAATTATCGATTCTCTATAAGCAAAATCATATCTAGACATAATTTTCGATAAATTTTTCAAAAAACACTTTACAAGTTGCGTCGCATCTGCTAAAATAATCCTTGCTGTTAGGCATAAGCTTCCGTGGCTCAGTCGGTAGAGCGACGCACTCGTAATGCGTAGGTCACCGGTTCAAATCCGGTCGGGAGCTTTTTTTATGCCCAAAATCAGATATTCTCACTCTGTTCTCTCTATAGTGCCTCCAGCTCCACAATGGTATCTGCCATCAAAAAGAGACATTCTCCTTCACGAACTGCAATCTCAGCTTCTTCTCCCGCTGCGGAAAATACCAACTCCTGCAGCACGTCGGCAACCTCATATCCCTCTTCCTCATGAATTGCCACGGTCTCGACATACAGCCCGCTTTCTCCAGTCTTTGCCGTCACCCGATAGTCTCCAGCCGGGAGATGATATCGGATCACCTGCTGGCCGTTTAAAGTCTCCATCTCTCCATAAGGCTCTGGATCACAGCTTACCAGTATGATCACGTCCTTATAATCTCCCATGCCTTCTGCTTCATATCCCATCTGGTATCCTGTCGTGTATCCTCTTCGATAATACTCCTCCCACAATCCATCCGCTGCAGACTGATAAGAGAGACTCCGCACATAACCATCGGTAAGAAAGTCTACCTGATAGGTTTCGTCCTGATATTGGAAAGAATAGCGCTCTCCATTGCCCCAGTTCTCAGCTTCATCAAACCCGTGAACCTTTTGCACATCAATCTCACACAACTCACAGACTTTCATAAAATCTGTCCAATATTGATCCGGCAGCTCCATATCATAGGTCACCTGCTCTTTTTCCTCTGCCTGCTCTTTGACCTCTTCTTCGCTCTTTTGAACGACTGCTGCCTCTGGCTCTTTTTCTTCCTCTGTCTTAGAAGCACACGCTGTCAGAAGACAGGCAAACAGAACAATCCCGATTCGTTTCATTTGTCTAAATTTTAACATATTGATTTCTTTCCCTCTCTCGTTCTATATGAGTCTCCAGGTCTGCATATCTGGTGGGAATCGGTATATGGCTCTCACGAGTGGTAAACATCAGTGCTAATTTTGTCACCGTATCCAGATCCACATAATTTCCCACAGAAGCAAAGACGGGCTTGACATGCGAATGGGTACGGATCGCCCGTCCTAAGATCCTGCCATCTTTTTTAATATCCGAGTAGCTGCCTGCCTGATCCTCCGGCATGACAAACTGCGCGCCCTCCACGCAAAAATACTTTTTAGCGATGCCAAGCGTGGCTGCCTCCAAATAAAACGAAGCATGTGTTGCCAGCCCCATCCTCCTCGGATGCAACAGTCCATTGCCATCAAACAGATACAAGTCTGGGGTCCGCTGCAGTTTTGCGGCTGTCTCTGTCACAAGAGGCAGCTCCCGAAAAGCCAGACATCCAGGTATATATGGAAAATTCACAACTCCTGTGGTGTGCTGCTTCTCCAAGATCTGCTTTGTCTTTGCATCAATCACAACAATACAGCAGACCGCCCGCTCTGTCATGCCTTCCTTCCAGTAAGCTATATCTACCCCTGCAACCGTCTTCAGTTCTTCTATCTCCACCAGATTGTGCTCTATCACCTGTGAGGACAACATATGCTGTATCTCTATGCAATCATCTTCTGATAATTTGTAAAATTCTCCTGGATGTAACAGATTCATCCGTTCCTCCCATCTATAAAAACTCATTAAGGCATCGGATCTCGTCATATAAGACCATATGTTTGTCATCTAATCTCAGATTGACATGATAATGCCCGCAAAACCATAGTTTATATTGTAGCTTTTCTTCTAGTTCGTCAAAAAAGTCTGTTAAAATATCCGGTTCATACAACTTAGGGCCAAGACCACCTCCATAATGATATTCCAGTTCTTCCTGCATACGGCTGGACAGACAATGCGTCACCACACAGTCAACCGTATCATCTACTTTAGATAGATTCTCCTGGCACCTTTGCATCTCTTCTTCTGTGGGCAGTTCCTGTTCCCACCAAGTCTCATGTCTGACCCGGTAGGGCAGTTGTCTTTTCACTGCTCTTTTTTTCTCTGCTTTATAGTCAGGAGAAGTCTTGTCTAAGATCCCTCCCTGCACATCATGACTAGACGCCCCTCCAAAAGTGAGAAAACGTTTTCCCTCTATCTCAAAGACCTGTCCCCGTTCCAAGAGAATGATCCGGTCTCTCACGATATGACGCACCAGCCCTCCATGCCACAATTCTAAAGGATACTCCGCAATCATATCATAATTCTCATGATTGCCCTGCACCCAAAGTATCACAGGCGGCAGAGTGGAAAGCCACCTAAGATTATATACCAATTCTTTGTCTTTACACCACAACAGCCCAAAATCGCCGCATACCATCATAAAATCCTGTTCTGTGAACTGATACGGCAGTTTTTTCCTCTGCTGCTTCGTAAAACGCTGAAAATCCCCGTGGCAGTCTCCAGTTATATAAATCATGGTTTTCCTCGCCTCTTTGTTATTTTTTCTCATTATAGCACTTGATTGCCTGCCTATAAAGTACCCGGCAGAAATTTCTACAATATCCGCGATTCTGTATAGTTTCAATTCTCACAAACAGCTCCTCTGAAGGAACACATCCTCCCAAAACGGCGGAAAGTTTCGGGATCTTAGTCATCTGTCCTACAGGCTTTGTATCTTTCGTTCTGTATGGACCAGAAACCGCAAAAACTTTATAGAAATACATAGTACCGCTTGGGAAGAAATAAAGAAAATCACGAAATAATATGAAAAGGATTTGTTCCCATTCATTTTGTGTGCTACCTTATGAGTGCTACTTGTGTGCTGTCGGCAAAAATTAAGGGCTTTTCATGACTATTTATATCATGAAAAGCCCCTGATTTTACGCTATTTCTTAGAATTTCCCAGCGTCTGCTGCTTCCTGGATGGAGACAGCAACTGCCACGGTCATACCTACCATTGGGTTGTTGCCTGCGCCGATTAAGCCCATCATCTCTACGTGAGCCGGAACGGAAGAGGAACCTGCAAACTGTGCATCAGAATGCATACGACCTAAAGTATCGGTCATACCATAGGAAGCCGGGCCTGCTGCCATGTTGTCCGGGTGCAGGGTACGTCCTGTGCCGCCGCCGGATGCAACGGAGAAATATTTCTTGCCAGCTTCATTTCTCTCTTTTTTATATGTACCTGCCACTGGATGCTGGAAGCGGGTCGGGTTGGTGGAATTACCGGTGATGGATACGTCCACATTCTCTTTCCACATGATTGCCACGCCTTCCGGAACGCTGTTTGCGCCGTAGCAGTTTACTTTTGCGCGAAGACCTTCGGAATAGGACTTGCGGAATACTTCTTTTACTTCGTTGGTGTATGGATCATACTCCGTCTCTACATAGGTAAATCCGTTGATACGGGAGATGATCTGTGCAGCGTCTTTGCCAAGACCATTTAAAATGACACGAAGAGGTTTCTGACGAACTTTGTTCGCTTTCTCCGCAATACCGATTGCCCCCTCTGCTGCTGCAAAGGACTCATG
>CAJUGG010000100.1 GCA_910585995.1 uncultured Lachnospiraceae bacterium | reverse complement strand
TTGTTTCCGCTCGCATTCATAGCGTCTACTTTTTTCAGTAAGCTAGCATCTGCAAATGGTCCTTTTTTTAATGAACGAGCCATTGGTGAAACCTCCTTTTAATTATTTAATCGTTCTGCCGTCTCTTCTTCTTACGATCAGTTTATTGGACTTCTTGTTTTTCTTTCTTGTCTTCAGTCCAAGTGCCGGCTTGCCCCATGGTGTACATGGACCCGGACGACCGATACCAGTCTTTCCTTCTCCACCACCATGTGGATGGTCGTTGGGGTTCATAACAGAACCACGAACGGTAGGTCTGATACCCATGTGACGTTTCCGTCCTGCTTTACCGATGTTGATCAGGTTGTGCTCGCCGTTGCCTACGACGCCGACGGTTGCACGACAGTTGATGGATACCATTCTCATCTCACCAGATGGCATACGCAGTGTAGCGTATTTTCCTTCTTTTGCCATAAGCTGTGCACTGTTGCCTGCGGAGCGGACCAGCTGGCCTCCCTTGCCTGCATACAGCTCTACGTTGTGAACCAGTGTACCAACCGGGATATTCTCCAGCGGCAGGCAGTTGCCCACATGCACCTCTGCTTCCGGACCATTCATAACAACCATGCCGTCCGTCAGACCCTGTGGTGCAAGAATATATGCTTTTTCGCCGTCTGCATAGCAGATCAGTGCGATATTAGCGGTTCTGTTAGGATCGTACTCGATTCCGATCACTTTTGCCGGAATCCCGTCTTTCCTTCTCTTGAAATCAATGATTCTGTATTTTCTCTTATGTCCGCCTCCGCGGTGTCTTACTGTGATCTTACCTTGTGCATTACGTCCGGCATTTTTCTTAAGAGAACTTACTAAGGATTTCTCTGGCACCGTCTTGGTGATCTCAGCGAAATCATATCCAGACATATGTCTTCTAGAAGGTGTATATGGGCGATAGGTTTTAATTCCCATTACTTTATCTCCTTTCAATCTACTTTAGTCATCATGTTTGTAGTAAACATATAGGTGGCAATCTTTGGAGGATCTTACAGACCCTCGTAAATCTCGATATCTTTGCTGTCAGCGGTCAGCTGTACGATTGCCTTCTTCGTCTTTGCGGTCTTACCAACTACCATACCGCGTCTTTTTTTCTTACCGTCGCAGTTCATGGTGTTGACGCTCTTTACTTTTGTGCCGGCAAACATCTTCTCCACGGCCTCTTTCACCTGAGACTTGGTCGCGTCTGTATGAACGAGGAATGTGTATTTTTTCTCACCCATGGCAGCCATGCTCTTTTCTGTGATCACCGGCTTTAGGATTACATCATAGTATTTAATATCAGCCATTACGCATATACCTCCTCGATGGTTGCGACAGCAGCTTTTGTAACGATCACGGTATTGTATTTTAAAATATCGTATACGTTAATGGTATTGGTCAAAGCTGTCTGCACATTTTCAATGTTTCTCGCAGACTTTACAACCTTCTCGTCATTCTCATTGAGAACAACCAGCGCTTTAGACACTTTAAGTGCGTCTAAAACTGCCTGCATCTTTTTGGTCTTAATCTCATCAAACTTCAGTTCATCCAACACGATAAACTTCTGCTCCTGCACTCTGCTGGTCAGAGCGGATTTGAGCGCCAGTCTTTTTTCTTTTTTATTTAAGCGAATCGTGTAATCTCTCGGTGTTGGAGCAAATACTACACCGCCGCCGGTCCACTGGGGCGCTCTTGTGGAACCCTGACGTGCATGTCCGGTTCCTTTCTGTCTCCACGGCTTTCTTCCGCCGCCGGACACCTCGGAACGAGTCTTTGCTTTCTGCGTTCCCTGTCTCTTATTTGCAAGCTGTGCCACGACTGCCATGTGTACCAGGTGCTCATTCACATCAACACCAAATACCGCATCGTTTAACTCCATCGTGCCAACTTCTTTGCCTTCCATATTATAAACAGATACGTTTGCCATCTGTGTGTTCCTCCTTTCCCTTCAAACCTTACTTACCGGATTTCACAGTTTCTTTGATGGTAACTAAAGCTTTCTTAGGTCCTGGTACTGCACCTTTTACCAACAATAAATTATTTTCTGCATCCACTTTCACGACTTCTAAGTTCTGGATGGTGATCTGCTTAGAACCCATATGTCCTGGCATTCCTTTTCCTTTGAACACCTTACTTGGATCGGAACATGCACCATTGGAACCTTGATGACGATGGAACTTGGAACCATGAGCCATGGGTCCTCTGTGCTGTCCAAGTCTCTTGATCGCGCCCTGGAAGCCTTTTCCTTTGGAGATTGCTGTCGCATCAATCTTGTCGCCCGCTGCGAACATGTCTGCTTTGATCTCCTGTGCTACCTGATATTCAGAAGCATTCTCTAATTTTAACTCTCTGATAAATTTCTTATAAGCAACGCCAGCTTTATCAAAGTGTCCTTTTTTCGGTTTGTTTACCAGTTTCTCCCTGGTATCAACGAAGCCCACCTGCACTGCGTTGTATCCGTCGTTCTCAACGGTCTTAACCTGAGTCACGACACATGGACCAGCCTGCAATACGGTAACGGGAGTCAACACTCCGTCTTCGTTGAAGATCTGAGTCATTCCGACTTTTGTCGCCAAAATAGCTTTCTTCATTATTCATTTCCTCCTGTTTTCTCTACAGCGGAATGCGTGAGCACATTCATTCTAGCCGCAGGATTTTCTTAATTTTAGCCTCGTGCACCATGCATGGTTTACTTGGTTTTCATTTTAATATCAACATACACACCTGCAGGCATCTCAAGGCGGGACAGAGCGTCTACCGTCTTCTGCGTCGGTGCGATGATATCAATCAGTCTTTTATGAGTTCTCTGCTCGAACTGCTCGCGGGAATCTTTGTATTTGTGTACGGCGCGGATGATTGTGATTACTTCCTTTTTTGTCGGAAGGGGTACTGGTCCGCTCACCTGTGATCCCGTCTTTTTCACTGTCTCGATGATCTTTTTTGCGGATGCATCGATCAGCTGGTGGTCATATGCTTTCATTGTGATTCTCATTACTTGACTTGCCATAAAAAAAGTCGCCTCCTTATTCGTACTATTAACTACCAGTACGACAAGCGGTGACTGGACACTCTCCCGTGTGTGTCACAGGGACTTACACACGTCGTCTCCTTTTTTGAAAGGACGGTTTTAACTTGTACAGTGACTTGTCGCCAGTTTGCTAACTTGACATTCGCTCCACGGAAAACCCACGCACTAGCGCGGCAACCTCACGCTTCTTTGCTATCAATGTCACAACGTTTGTTATTATATAGGAAAGTTTGGGAGTTTGCAAGTACTTTTTTGCAATTTTTGCGAGATTTTTTTTAGCCTGGGATGTGGAGGGGGCGACGGTGCAGCCAAGGGGGCGGACGCCGGGGGTGGTACTAATGTCTGCATAGAATGTATCGGACATTCCGCCGCTTTTGTATGAGCCAGCCGTACACGCGGGCGTGTTCGTCTGGCTCATACAAAAGCGGCAGAATGTCCGCTCCAATCTACACAGCACTATTAGTACCACCCCCGACACCCGTCCCCTTGGCTGCACCTGGGATTGTGGGGACGGAGTATTGCTGCTTCTCGTTCGTCCTTACAATCTTCACTGCGCCTATGATAGGAAGGGAAGAGGGGGGATGTAACTTGTAGTTGTCAGGCAGAGGGGTGGGTGGTAGAATTGGGAGAGTAGCAGGTAAACTATGAATAGTTATTGGATCTTTAATATGAGGAGAGTTGTGATGTTGGAAAGGTTAGAAGAGGTTCGGAAGAAGATTGAATCGTTGGAGATGGATTTTCGGTTTTTGAAAACGATTAAAACAGAGATGAATGGAATCGAAAGGGAAACGTGGCTTTTGGAGTATGAGGGCAGTCAGTTTGTCTATGTAGCGGGGCAAAAAAATGTAACTTTAGGATGGGATGTGAGCAAATGTTCACTTGGGGATGGCGTCTTGAAAGGTTTACAGGAAGAATTTGAGGCGGGGCATGAATATTATCAGCAAGGTATCGAAGAAATGCAGGAGGATTATCAAGAACAGATTCAAAAAGCAATGGCAGATGGAGATGAGGCAAAAGCAGAAGAACTGCGTGCAGAATTTGCAGAAGAATTAAAAAGCATGAAAGAAGAGATATCCGAACTCGGCTATGAATATTGGGATGGTTTTATCAGTAAATGGAACCAGCAGCTGTCCGAGTGCCTGTCCCCTTTGCGCACTGCGGATATCGGGGATCTGATTGTCGAAACAGATATCCGCTTTCTCGAAGAAGATGCTCTCTCACTCTCCGAAGTCATTCCATCACTCAAAAAAGGCCCCTTTACCCTGGCCACCGAAGACGAGTGGGAATATCTTTGCAACGGAGGCGCGCGCACTCTGTTTCGCTGGGGCGACACTCTGGAAGATGTCATAGACGAGATCTTCCATGTAGGCTCCACCATTGACTACCAGGAGCAGACCTCCCATATCTTAGAAACCCCAAATATGCTAGGCCTTATGATCGCCTACGACTCCTATCAGATGGAGATCATCGACAACACCCAATTCACCAAAGGCGGCGACGGCGGATGCTCCCTCTGCGGTGGTGACGGAGCAATCTACACCCTCCCCTGCTACACCGCCTTCTACCGCCAGGCACCCTACACAAGCACCCTGTCCAACAACTACTACTGCTACCGCCGCATCCTCCGACTGCCATAACTCATCCGTAAAGCCGCAGTCTTCGCCATCAAACCTATTACCATGAATCAAACCGGCAGATACGGCCGATAGACAACCCCATACACGACCACCGTTACAACCACCATCGTCACCATATACAAGACCTTATGACCCACCCTTTTAAAAAACAAAATCCCAAACCCCAGCGCAAACACAAAGTCAAAAATCGTCTGCCCCAATAACATCCTCTTATTAAAAAGGACTAACAGACATCCCACCGCCTCCGCCAACATCCCGCTCGCCGGCAACGCACACAATACAGCCCCAACCCAATCCTTCCTATTAAGAAAATATAAAACAAAACTCCCCACACCACAGACAACAGCCAACACAGAGTACACCAAAAACAACTCCATCTGAAACCGCCCGTCATTAGAAAACAGTGGAATAAAAAACTCCAACAAATATTTCAGCCCATAAAAACTGCAAGTCATACCAAACATATACAAAAACGTATTCATAAACGCCCCTATATTTGACACACTAAGATAAGTAATCACCCCCACACTCGCAATCCAAAACCCAAATAACGTCGCAATCGAAGACAAACCCCACAGACTATCATAAGGAAAAAAATCAGACAACCTGCAAACACTCCCCGCCAATCCCCCCACCAAAAACATCAACAAATAAAATCTACACCCATCCCTCAATCTCATAACGATCTCTCCATCCCCCTTCCCAATCTCATATTCATTCCGCCCAAGTGTGCGAGCCTTTTGGCCTCAGGATGTAAGTGCCCGCCGCCTTTGGGGGTGCCCGGTCTTGCACAAAGAGTGCTGTGTAGATTGGAGCGGACAGTCGGCGTATCTTGTACGACTCAGGCGGACACTCGTGTCCGATTGAGGCGAACAAGATACGCCGACTGTCCGATACACTCTATGCAGACCTTTGTGCAAGGCCGGGCGCCCCCAAAGGCGGCGGGCACTTGCATCCCCAAGGCCAAAAGACGTGCTCCCCCCTTGGGCCTACCCCGCTCTCTTCGCCTGCATCTCGCGGATTTTCGCCTTCTGTGTCACACGTTCCTGCACCATATTAATCAACATAATCACCAGCAGCATCATACCCCAGATCAGCTTCTTAGAATACGGCGAAAACTGCCACAATGTAAACGCCGTCTGCATCAACTGCATACAAAACGTCGCAATAAACACTCCATACAGCCTTCCTTTTCCGCCCGACGGACTAATACCGCCCAAGACAGAGATCATAATCACCTGCAGCTGATACGTATCTCCATATCCACAGCGCGCCGAGTCTGATCTGGCCATAATAATCAGAGAAGCAATCCCCGCCATCAATCCGGAGATACTGTACACCTTCATAATAACCTTCTCATTGTCAATCCCCGTAAAACGAGAAGCCGTATGATTCTCACCGATATAGTGGATCTCATGCCCGATCTTGGTATGATCCAGTGCCAGAATCAATACCACAAAGACAATCACTGCCACGATAAATACCATAGGAATCCCCGCGATCATCCCATTTCCAAATTTTATAAAAGAACTCGGATATCCGCCGATACTGTTCCCGCCCGTAATCCCCATGGCAATGCCAGAGTAAAATGTCATCGTAGACAAGGTTGCCACAATCGGGGATACCGAAAATTTCGATATAATCACACCATTGATACATCCACACAAGACGCTGAGCAGGATTGCCACTACCACAGCCACCAGGATCGTCACCGGCTGCCCCACTGCTTCCACATCAAAGAAACGCCCCGTCAGAACCATCGCAGATACCAGGCTGGCCAGATTGGCAATGGCTACGATGGAGAGATCGATTCCCCCTAAAAGCATACACAAAGCCATCCCAAATGCAAGCACTGCCACCTCTGACAACTGAAACGCCATACTTGCCAGTGTAGTGCCATTGAACATGCTGGTTCCAAAACTCACAATCATCACCAGACAGATCGCCAGGAAAAATCCGAACAAAATCACCATGGATATATCTCTGTTAAGATATTCTCTTATCTTCTTCATGTCGCCTCTCCTTCTCTATTCTGTATATATAAAGTTCTTCCGGTCTTTGAGCCGCCTCTGATAAGAAGTGGTGATAATACTGAACAACAGCACAATCCCCATAAAGAAATCCTGCCAGGAGGCCGAAAGTCCCAGATAGATCAGGGTCTGGTTAAAGAGATAGTATAAGATCACACCCAGCAAAGTACCGAAGATCCTTCCATATCCGCCCTGTGGCGCCGCTCCTCCAATCACCACACAGGCGATTACAGACATCTCTGTACCCACCAAAGAGACTGGATTGACGGAGTTGGTTCCTGCTATGTAGATGATGCCCATGATGCCCGCCAGGACACCTGAATATCCAAAGATAAAGATTCTAAGCAGATTGACATTAAATCCAGCCCTTCTTGCAGCTTCATTATTGCAACCCATAGCAAAGATTCCTTTGCCGATCAGCGTTTTATTCAGGAGAAACCAGGTAGCCACCACACACAGGACCACAGGGATGATAAAGACCGATAATCCAATCGTCCCGCCATACGCGTTGGTGGTCGTGATCAGTTTGGCTGAGCTTAACATCTTAAACTGTGCCGGCAGATCGCTGGCACCTACATTCTTTGTGCCCACCAGAATCGTCATCAGTCCAAAATACACACTCGCAGTTGACAACGTGATGATAAATGGTTCCAGCTTCAGCATATTAATAAGAAGCGCATTGATGACCCCCAAGACCACACCGATCAAGATCGAGATCGCAAATGTCACCACAAGGCTTTCGATACCATACGCCATACATAGCCTCAGAGAAGTATACCCTCCAAAGATCGCAATAGCCGGGAACGATACATCGATACCACCGGCAATCATGATCACCAGTACCCCCATGGCCAGGATGGTCGTGCCTGCCGAAGACCTTACCATATTAAAAAGAGTGGTTAGGGTTAAGAACTGGGCGTTGCGCATAGACACAACCACCATATACACCAGAATAATCACACACAAAAACTGTTGGGTCTTATCGATTTTCTTCCAGATCTTCATGCTGTCTGACCTCCTTCTTCTGTGATCTTGCCGGATTCCACCAGCTCATTGATCTGCTGGCGGATATTAGGCACCTGCATCTCTTCTTCGGTATATTCTTTTACCACTTCGCCATTGAACATAACCACAACCCGGTTGCAGTTGCTGACGATCTCCTCCACCTCATCCGAGATGATGATGACGCTGATACCATCCTTGGCAAACTGCTGGATATATTCATAGATCTCTGCCTTGGAACCGATATCAATACCGACCGTGGGATTGTCCAGGATAAAAAGCTTTGGTTTGGACGCCGCCCATCTGGCAATCAGCGCTTTCTGTCGGTTGCCGCCGGAGAGGGTACTGATAATCGTATCCTCATTATATACTTTAATGCGGAACTGCTCGATGGCTTCTTTGGCAAGTTTCCTAGAGCCATTGGAGTCAATATTCCCCATAAAGCCCTTAAGACGCTTTAAGATCGCAGCGGCAACATTCTCATTGACGCTTTTTTTCAGAAACAGCCCCTGTGCCTCGCGTTCCTCCGGCACCAGACCGATTCCCAGATCAATGGCATCTTCCGGGCTGTTAATGTCTACTTTATTTCCTTCAAAATAGATCTCACCACTGTCCGGCTTATTTAAACCAAATACCGAAAGCGCCAGTTCTGTCCGCCCCGCGCCCAATAGTCCGGTGAGTCCTAAGATATCTCCCTTTCTCACAGAGAGACTTACGTCCTGATAATTTCCTTTTTTACACAGATGTTTTACTTCCAGAACTTTTTGATCATCTTCATAATTACGTTCATACTGCTGATAATCCACTTCACGTCCGGTCATATAAAATGCCAGTTTTTTCGGGTCTAATTCATCAGCTGAAAAATCTCCGATCTTATGACCATCCCGTATTACCGTGATACTGTCAGCTATCCTCATTACTTCATCCAGTTTATGACTGATAAAGACGACCGCAATATTTCTTTTTTTCAATCCCAATACAATGTCCAGAAGACTGTCTACTTCATTTTTGGTAAGTGCCGTGGTAGGCTCGTCCATAAATAATAACTTGGCATCCAGCGCAAGCGCCCGGCAGATCGCGATAATCTGTCTGTTTGCAATGGATAATTCCTTCACCTGAATGTCTAAGGGAAGTTCTACGCCGATCAGATTCAGCGCGTCTTTTGCGATCTTTTCGATCTCTTTTTTGTGTGTCAGCGGTTTGCCCTCTTTGATCAGCTTGTTCATAGCGATATTATCCGCTACGCTCATGGCATCAAAAAGGCTTAGGTCCTGAAAAATAACCTGGATACCTTCATCAATGGCATCCTTCGCTGTATGTCTGGTTAAATTCTTTCCATTGATCTGAATGGATCCGGAAGTACAGCTCTCGACGCCAGCAATAATTTTTACAAATGTAGATTTGCCGCAGCCATTTTCACCGGCTAAGCACTTGATCTCTCCCTCATTTATGGTGATGCTCACATCATCTAAAGCCTGTACTCCCACGTAACTTTTGCATATGTGCTCTGCCACGACAATCGAATTGGCATTTGTCATAAGATGTTACCCCCTGTGGATATTTTTCTAGAAAGACGGGCTGCCGCAAAAAGCGTCTTCTGGCACCTGTTCAGATGCCAAAAGGCGCAATCCACGACAGCCTCATCCTGTAACAATAGTATCGTTTTTCTGATTAGAATGGATAGTTATCCACATTATCAGGAGTAAATACAAGAGGAGCGTTTCCACTGATCAGATTGCCGTCGATCGTAATGGTCTCGTATCCTTCTTTGGTAAAGGAAGTCTCTTCTGTGATCTCTTCGCCCTTCAAGATCTTATAAGCGATCTCACAAGCGGTATAACCAGCATCTGCCGGTCTCCAGCAAAGACCTCTGTACTGAGTTCCGCTCTTAATATAAGCGCCGCCCTGAGACGGGGTAGCCAGACCAACCAGCTTGATATCCGTACGTCCCTGCTCCTCAAGAGCCAGCGCCATACCATTGGAAGAAGCTGCACAGTCTACCAGACCTTTTAACTCCGGATAAGCTGCAATAGCCTGAACAGCCAGATCATAAGCGGTCTGCTCGTTGTTGTCATCCTCGCCTGGGGTGCCGTCCGGATTCACAAGTTCCATATTGGGATGATTCTCTTTCAGATAATTCACCATGGAGTTGAACCACTGCATATGAGTCGTCATGCCAAGGCCGCCGACTGCTGCATAATACTGTCCTTCTCCGCCCATAGCCTCTGCCAGATACTGTCCATACAGAGTGCCGAAATAATCGTTATCAAATGCCTCTAAGTCATAATCCACACTGCCTAAAATATCAGATGCCTCATGTGTTACCACGACAATACCTGCATCTCTTGCTTTCTGAAGAGTAGCAGCAACAGCCTGTGCGTCAACAGGTACACAGCAGATCGCATCGACACCCTGAGAGATCAGGTCCTCTAACATCGCATTCTGTTTTGCAGCATCACTACCCTCCGGGTTGATCTCATAAGCATATACATCTGCGTGATCTGCATTGAACTCATCCACGCCTGTACGCATATCGTCAAACCATGCAATACCCTCTGTCTTTGCACACAGTGCAATGGTAAACTCTGCATCGCCGCTTGCTGCTGCGTCGCCTGTGGTATCACTGCCTGTATCTGCCGCGTCTGTGGTATCTGCGCTCTCGTCCGTCCCAGTAGTCTCCTGCGTGTCAGTTGTGCTGCCTGCATCAGAACTTCCGGCATCATTTCCGCCGCCGCCACATGCAGCCACACTGGCAGCCATTGCTACAGTAAGCAATACTGCCAATACTTTTTTGTGTTTCATTTTTTCATCCTCCATCTTTTAAATATTATGTCAACCCGAAGCTTGTCCGGGCAACGACCCCATTACTCCACATTTCTGTGGCGGTGTGACATCTTCTCAAAACTCAAATCTGGTATCTCATCCACCAAAGTCATGATGATGATGTCAAAATGAAGAAGCAGACTCTGTTCAAAGAGATTGCCCATGGGCTGGGTGGACGGCACTACCGGGTCAGTCCCCCGATAGACGGCTGCCGGAACAAAAAACACACGGTCTGCCACTTCCTGTGCCGTACTGCCGCTCGGTGAACCCGTCACCACATAGATAAAAGCTCCTGCTTCTTTGGCTCTCTTACAGATATAGTCGATATGGCCGATCCGGCCGTCGCCCAGCGTAGCGATCAGCAGATCTCCTTCTCCTATACTAGGGGTGGTATCATCCCAGATCCAGTGGATCTCTTTTCCCATGTGCATCAGACGCATGGCAAAAGCTCTGGTCATCATCCCTTCTCTTCCCACACCAATCAGGAAAATGCGCGGATGTTTTTTAATCGTCTCAATAAATTCCCGCATCCCTTCCTGGTCCGTCTTCTCAAATACCTGACGATGCTCAGCCAGAATCGTCTCGTACCTTGTCTTAAAATCCATTTTTTTCTCCCATATATTTGTTTGGTCCTTTTGCTATTGAGTATATCCTTGTCCTACTACTTTGTCAACTTTTTATTGTAAATTTTCAATAACACAATTCCCAGTTTTTCCCTATTTTTTGGGGATTATGTCAATTTTCTGCACTTTGTTTTGTGCATGATGCATTGCTCCGTCAAGCCACGACAAAAAGAACACCAGTATTACCATCAGAAAGATACAAAATTTTCCAAATGTGCCCGACAGACACTCCGCCACATACCCAAGATACGGGATGCAAAACAGCGGAAGTCCTGTCACACTGGAAAAAGGAGTCGTGATCTCATCGGCAAGTTCATTGGCGTCCCCTTTGGTGTGAATCACCTGCTGTTTCCTGTCAACCGATACAATCCGATGGGTCACAAGAGTCTCCAGATCCGGAAGAAAAAACGTCACCGGTTCTCCTTCTGCAAGGTCACTGCCATCAGTGCTTGTATCTCTCACATAGAGCAGACTGCCCGCCGGATAGACGGGTTCCATGCTTCTGCTCTGAACAATCAACGGATGAATCCCAAAAAGTCCAGGCGCCACCAACAGTAAAGTCAACAAGGCCAGCACTGCACAGATATCAATTGCCAGCCATTTACATACATATCGCATCTTTTTCTTCTCCTGTTTTGGTTTGACATAAAAAGCCATTCCTTATATATATTCCCAAAATCCGGAGTTTATGCAACAAATGCCTTTATTTTATCTATTTGTCCTGCCCGCTCTCCCAGCGCCCGCTGGCACCACAGGGAAGAATCAGGCCGCTCTCTGTCACAGGAAGCCCCACTTCCTGGGCATCCACAACACCATCAAAATGCCGAAGTTCTGTCCCCAGCAGATAGGCCAGCACCGCCGGCTGCAGGCCCGTGGTATAGGAATTGATCAAAAAAAACAGCGGTCTGTCTGTTAAAAGATTCACACACAGTCTGACCAGCGGATGGATCGCATCCTCGATCTTCCAGATCTCTCCTTTGGGACCTCTGCCATAAGAGGGCGGATCCATGATCACAGCATCATAATGATTGCCTCTTCTAATCTCCCGCTCTACAAATTTCTGGCAGTCATCGACCAACCAGCGTATCGGTGCTTCTTCAAGGCCGGAAGCTTTTGCATTTTCTTTTGCCCAGGACACCATCCCTTTTGAGGCATCCACATGGGTCACACTTGCTCCTGCTGCGGCTGCGGCCAGGGTAGCTCCTCCCGTGTAGGCAAACAGATTCAGTACCTTTATGGGACGCCCTGCCGTACGGATCTTGTCAAAAAACCAGTCCCAGTTGGCGGCCTGCTCTGGGAACAGCCCTGTATGCTTAAAACTAAAAGGCTTCAGATTAAACGTAAGATGTAATCTCTCATAAGAGATGCTCCACTGCTTAGGAAGGTTAAAAAATTCCCACTCACCGCCGCCTTTGGCACTCCGATGATAGTGCCCATTTCTTTTTTTCCAGCCTGTATGTCTCTTAGGCGTATCCCAGATCACCTGTGGGTCCGGACGCACTAAAAGATACTCTCCCCAACGCTCTAATTTTTCCTTGCCAGAGACATCTAACACTTCATAATCGTTCCAGTGATTTGCTATAAACATTGCTCTTCCTCTTTTTTCTCTTGTTTTCCTGATTTTAATACAATCTTCTGAAAAAGAAAAGAAATTCTTTTTATTCGTTGAATATCCTTTGATAAATTGGTATGATACAGATAGCAGAGCAATGACAGGATGCCAGGGTCAGGCGAAGCAATCCGTGGCATCCTAATATTAAAAAAGGGGGTATATCATGAAACTTGGATTTGTAGGAGCAGACCATGAGGTCACAGGCAGTTGTCACTATCTCGAAGCGTGCGGAAAACATATCCTAATTGACTGCGGAATGGAACAGGGCAGGGATGCCTATGTCAACCAGGACATCCCGGTTCCGGATCATATGATCGATTTTGTACTTTTGACACATGCACATATCGATCACTCCGGCAGATTGCCTGTCTTGTACAAAAATGGGTTTAAGGGAGATATCGTCTCTACCTTTTCCACCAGTGATCTGTGCAATATTATGCTGCGTGACAGTGCACACATCCAGGAATTTGAGGCAGAGTGGCAGAATCGGAAGGCAAAACGTTCCGGCGGGGCGGAATATGTGCCTCTGTACACGTTAGAAGATGCGCTCGGCGCTATTGATCTCTTTCATCCATGCGGCTATGAGCAGCAGATCGAGCTTGCTCCTGGGATACAGGTGCGGTTCCGGGATGTGGGCCATCTCTTAGGATCTGCTTCTATCGAGATCTGGATTGATGAGGACGGCGTGCAGAAAAAGATTGTATTTTCCGGCGATGTGGGAAATACCAACCAGCCGCTGATCAAGGACCCGCACTATACGGATACTGCGGACTATGTGGTGATGGAATCCACCTACGGCAACCGCCTGCACAATGCGCCGCCGGACTATGTGGAAGAACTTGCAGAGATCATCAACCGGACACTGCGCAGAGGCGGCAATCTGGTGATCCCGGCGTTTGCTGTGGGGCGTACACAGGAGCTTCTGTATTTTATCCGGGAGATCAAAGAGCGGGGATTGGTTGATTTTGATTTCCCGGTCTATGTGGACAGCCCGCTGGCCATCGAGGCAACTTCTATCTTCAACAAGAATTTCCGGGCATGTTTTGATGAGGATGCGATGGCGCTGATCAATGCCGGAATCAATCCAATTCGGTTCCACAATCTTCATCTGGCAGTGTCCAGTGACGAATCCAAAGCCATCAACTTTGACGCACAGCCCAAGGTGATCATCTCTGCTTCCGGTATGTGTGAGGCGGGACGTATCAAGCATCATCTGAAGCATAATCTGTGGCGTCCGGAATGTACGGTGCTCTTTGTGGGGTTCCAGGCTTATGGGACATTGGGACGCGCGGTCTTAGAGGGCGCAGAATATGTGAAACTCTTTGGCGAGACGATTGAAATCAAGGCAGAGATTCTGAAGTTAGAGGGGATCAGCGGACATGCGGACAAGGACGGGCTGATCCGCTGGATTACCACGTTTTCGCCTACGCCGCAGAAAGTATTTGTGGTGCATGGGGAAGACGATATCTGCGATGATTTTACGAAATGTCTCAATGAAGAATACGGGATTCCGGCGATTGCGCCTTTTAGCGGAGGGTTGTTTGACCTGGCAGAAGGTGTCTGGATCAAAGAGGGTATGCCGGTTCCTGTGACGACGGAAAAACCGGCGGCGAAGAAGAAATCCGAAGTCTTTACACGGCTGCTTGAGGCTGGGAAACGGCTTATGCAGGTTATCTATAGGAATGAAGGGGGCGCAAATAAAGATTTGTCGAAGTTTGCTAGTCAGATTCATTCGTTGTGTGATAAGTGGGAGAGGTGATGGCGACGGAGCCGCTGGCAGGGGGATGACGCAAAGGGGCTGTCGTAACATGGGGCGTCCTGGCTCGACAAAGGTCTGCATAGAATGTATCGGACAGTCGGCAACATTTGTATGTTCCAATCGGACAGGAATGTCCGCTTGGAACATACAAATGTCGCCAACAGTCCGCTCCAATCTACACAGCACTCTTTGTGCGAGCCAGGGCGCCCCATGTTACGACAGCCCCTTATGTCATCCCCCTGCCAGCGGCTCCTGTTGGTTGTAGGAGGGGGGAGGGCGATACTTTTGTGGGGGTGGCAAAACTTTTTTAGGAATAGAACGTAAGTTCTATTTTAGGTGATTGATATTGTTAAAAGTGTTAGTGCTCGCCGCAGTGGCGTTCACCGCAGCCGTGGGTTCCGCAGTTGCCGTCGGAGTGGTGATCGTGGTGGTCACAGTGGACGTTGGGGTTGTAGGCGAGTTCATTTTTGAGGAGGGCTTCTACGGCTGCATCTGCGTCTCCGGATACACCGCCGTAGAGTTTGATGCCGACAGATGCCAGGGCGTTCTGGGCACCGCCGCCGATACCGCCGCAGATCAGAGTGTCTACCTTGTAGTCATTTAAAAAGCCTGCCAAGGCTCCGTGGCCACTGCCATTGGTATCTACGATTTTTGAGGATACGATCTTATTGTCCTGTACTTCGTAGATCTTGAATTGTTCTGTGTGTCCAAAATGCTGAAAGATTTGTCCATTTTCATAAGTTACACCAATTGTCATGTTTTTCTTAGCTCCTTCTTTTTCCAGATTTTGAAAAGTTCCCATGCAATGTTTTTGGCAGCACTTTTTATGTTGTCCGCACAAGTTATAATTTCCCCCGCTGATCCGCAGCTCTTTCCCTGTCACCAGGCACTGCGCCAGCTTCTTCCTGGCACTGCTGTAGATAGCCTGCACCGTCGTACGCGCTACATCCATCTGCACTGCACACTGCTCCTGCGTCAGTCCTTCCAAATCCATCAGACGAATACATTCAAATTCATCCAACGCCATGATCACCGCCTCTTCGCACCTCACCCCTTCTCCCAAAGGAGCAAACCCTGTACACAAAGGCTCCATACAGATCCGTCGTCTTTTGCATGGTCTAGGCATCCCAATACCTCCACTCTTCTTTATCCCCCATTATACTCCATTATCGACATATGTCAATAACTTTTTTTCCTACCTCCCGTTCCAAATCTCCTACAAGCCTCCCCTTATCCAAGCCCAGGGCTGCCGCGAAAGGGCGTGCGGGGGTGGTTTGAATCGTGCTGTGTAGATTGGAGCGGACAGTTTGCGGGTTTTGTCTGAGCCAGACGAACACGTGTTACGTGTACGGATGGAACAGACAAAACCCGTGAACTGTCCGATACACTCTATGCAGACATTCAAACCACCCCCACGCGCCCTTTCGCGGCCAGCCCGTCCTCATTTTCCACATTTACCTCCGCCCCCCCCATTCATGTATAATCTAAAATCATAACGAAAGGCAGGTCCCCCACATGACCCTATTAATTGTAGAAGACGACCACCCCCTAAACCAAGGCATCGCCCTCTCCCTGAACGCTGAGTGCACCTACCAGGCCTACACCATCGCCCAGGCCCGCGAATACCTCACTGAAGACCTTGACCTCATCCTCCTAGACATCAACCTCCCCGACGGCAGCGGCCTTGATCTCTGCCAGGAGATCCGAACCTACAGTCAAGTCCCCATCTTATTTCTAACAGCCAACGATATGGAAGTCGATATCGTCACCGGCTTAGAATCCGGCGCCGATGACTACATCACCAAACCTTTCTCCCTGATGGTGCTGCGCGCGCGCGTCCACGCTGTCCTGAGGAGAAAATCCTCCTCTCCATCCCTCTATACCCAGGGGATCTTCTCCTTCGATTTTGAACGCATGGAATTTCTGGCAGACAAGACTTCCGTGGAACTCAGTAAAACCGAACAAAAACTTCTGCGTCTCCTTGTCAGCCACCCTGGACAGACCATGACCAGAGAGCTTCTGATCGACCGTATCTGGTCAGACGGCGCAGAATTTGTGGAAGAAAATGCTCTCTCCGTGACGATGAAGCGCCTGCGGGAAAAGCTTCCCGGTATCCCGGTGCGCACCGTCTACGGCATAGGGTATGTATGGGAGAGATAACATATGACAATCTTTTGGTTTTTGTCAGCCATGGCTTTTGCTGCCCTAGCTTTTGGATGCTACGTCCAGACCCGATTTATTTTAAAACGTCTGGATCAGATGTTAACAGATGCCGTAAACGGCGAGTTTACAGAAATTGATTATACAGAGACTCTGCTTTCGCGCTTAGAATCGCGGATGTACCAGTATCTGTCCCTGCAAAAGCAGCACAGAGACAAGATCTCCAAGGAACGGGATACGGTGAAAATGTTAATCAGCGATATTTCTCATCAGACCAAGACCCCCATAGCCAATATCCTCCTCTATACGCAGCTATTGCAGGAGAACATAGGTTCGGATACTCAGGCAGCCTGTCTGGCACAACAGATCGAACAGCAGAGTGAAAAACTGCATTTTCTAATCCAGGCCTTACTGAAGACATCCCGCTTGGAACATGGAATCGTCGCAGTTGTCCCTGAAAAATATCCGCTTAGAGAGTTGGTCCGGCAATTACACTGGCCGGCACAGGCACAAGAAAAAAAGATCCATTGCCAAATCCAAGAGGATATCCCGGATGTGACTGCTTATTTTGATCTGAAATGGACGTTAGAAGCGCTCTCCAACCTGATCGATAACGCAGTCAAATATACCCCCTATGGGGGCAGTGTCTCGCTGACTTTTGAAGACTATACGATGTTTGTCAGAATCAATGTGGCAGATACGGGAATCGGCATCTCAGAGGAAAATACCGCACAGATCTTTGCCCGTTTTTATCGCGCCGGGCAAGTGCAACAAGAGCCAGGTGTCGGGCTTGGACTCTGTCTGACCAGAGAGATCTTGCAGCGTGAGGGCGGATATATCAAAGTCTCCTCTCGCCTTGGCAAAGGTTCTGTCTTCTCTGTATTCTTACCGAAAAACTGTCAAAACTGTAAGAATTGAGAAAGATTCTCGACAGAATCCAGGACTATCCTGAACATGCAGCAGCACTTACCAAAGTCAGGAGGTAGTCAAGATTTATGAATATGCTAGAGACCAAAAATCTGAAAAAATATTATGGAAACCAGGGAGAGACCTGTGTGAAAGCCTTAGACGGCGTGAATTTTTCCGTAAAAGAAGGAGAATTTGTGGCAATCGTCGGGACTTCCGGCAGCGGAAAATCCACATTGCTGCATATGATCGGGGGATTGGACCGCCCCACAGAAGGCACCGTTACGGTCGCCGGAAAAGAGATCTTCTCCCTGCGCGATGATGCTCTGACCGTCTTTCGCCGAAGAAAGATCGGCTTTATCTTCCAAAGCTACAACCTGATTCCCGTTCTGGATGTCTATGAAAATATAGTGCTGCCCATCGAATTAGACGGGAATAAGGTGGATAAAAAACATATTAAAAATATTCTTCATACCCTGGGACTTACGGAAAAGACCGACGCTTATCCCAACCAGCTCTCCGGAGGACAGCAGCAAAGAGTCGCGATTGCCCGCGCACTGGCCTCCAAACCAGCCATTATCTTAGCAGATGAACCCACCGGCAATCTGGACTCTAAGACCAGTGCAGATGTACTGGGACTTTTAAAAGTGACCAGCGAGAGATTCCAGCAGACCATGGTGATGATCACCCACAATGAAGAGATCGCACAGACTGCGGACCGGATTATCCGCATCGAAGACGGAAAGATCGCAGGTGGCCGCCATGTATAGAATCCCCAATCAAACAGCAATCCACAGACTCTCAGACCGAAGCTTTCTCGCCAACCGTTCCAGAAATATCATCGCTGTGCTGGCAATCGCATTGACTGCACTGCTTTTTACGGCCTTATTTACCGTAAGTATCAGCACCATCGAACATATTCAAACGCAGACCATGCGCCAGGCCGGCGGCGACGGGATGGCTGTCTTAAAATATGTCACGGATGAGATCTATGAAAATGTCAAAGATCACCGCCTGGTAAAAGAGATCTCCTATAACCGGATCTTAAGCAGCAGCGTGGACAATGCAGAACTTCTGAAGCGCCACGGGGAACTCTACTATATGGATGAAGTCGGGATCAAACTTGGATTTTGCGAGCCAGTCGCCGGACATACCCCGCAGGCGGAAGAAGACCTGATGATGGATACCAAGACCGCAAAACTTCTGGGGATAACATTAGAAGTTGGCGCTCCTGTCAGCCTGGATCTCACCGTACATGGGCAGAAAGTGACCAGACAATTCAGGCTCTGTGGCTGGTGGGAAGCCGACCCGGTCTTTCAGGTCTCTATCTTAGTCGCAAGCCGCGCCTATGTGGACGCACACTTAGACGAACTCTATCTCAGCTATCCGGAAGACTTTGACTTAACAGGTGCCATCAACTGTTATCTAATGTTTGACAATTCTCTGGGACTGGAAAAAAAGCTCGCTCAAGTAATCGCAGAGAGCGGATACTCTTCGGAAGAAGGCGCGGCAAACTACATCGACAGCAACGTCAACTGGTCGTATCTGTCCTCCGGCTTAGGAGACGACCCACAGACTACACTGGGAATGATCGCTGCACTTTTACTAATTATCTTTGCCGGATATCTCATCATCTACAATATCTTTCAGATCTCTGTGATCCGGGATATCCGCTTTTATGGCCTGTTAAAGACCATCGGCACCACTAGCCGGCAGATCAAAAGCATGATCAAGAGGCAGGCGCTCTTTTTGTCCTGTATGGGTATCCCATTGGGGCTACTGGGCGGATATCTGGTGGGATGTGCTTTGATTCCTGTCATACTGTCTCAGGGGTACTATGGAGGCTCAGATTATCACCCTTCTGCAAGTCCTCTGATCTTTGTAGGCAGCACCCTCTTTGCCTTTGGCACCGTATGGATCAGCACCACAAGACCTGGACGGATCGCAGCTAGGGTATCTCCTGTGGAAGCAATCCGCTATATGGATCAGGACTGCCGGTTTCACCGCAGAAAAAGGCGGCGCACACACAGTGCCAAGATCCCCCGCATGGCAGCTGCCAACCTGTTAAGGAACCAAAAGCGCACGACTTTGGCGATCCTCTCCATGTCTTTAAGTCTGGTGCTGTTTAATACCATCTATACCTTCAGCCTTGGATTTGACATGGATAAATATTTATCAAAGTTTGTGGATACGGATTTTCTTGCAGGACACGCAGATTATTTTAACTACCACTACAGCGGACCCGAAAATTCTCTGTCCGAGAGTCTGATCCTGGCGATCGAAGAAGAACCTGGCTTTTTAGAAGGGGGACGGCTGTATGCCAATATCCGGGATTCGGAATTTTTTACCACGCAGCCTCCCGACGGCGTGTCCCCGCAGGGGATGTTAGATCCGGTGACTGGCGGGGTTGCCAGCGTAGTCTATGGCCTGGAAGATCTGCCGCTCTCCCGCTTAGATGTGGTGGAAGGTGAGATCGATCCTGAGAAATTAGCATCCGGACAGTATATCCTGGAGGGAATCCGGGAGGACGACAATGGGGCGCTTATGTCGGACGCTTCTTGTTTTCATATCGGCGACAAAGTTACGCTCACCAATTTTAAAGGCACCTCTGAGAGTCGCCTGGAAAATGAACGCGCAGACTATGAACTGGAGATCATGGCAAAAGTGCGGATCAAGCACTATACCAACTCTTGTATGGTAAGATATGACTATTCTTGGTATCTCCCGGCCAGTGTCTATCGGGAGATGGTCACAGATCCAGGGGTCATGAGCTATGCTTTTAATGTCACAGAAGGCTCTGACAGGGCCATGGAGGCATTTCTTAAGAACTATACGGAACAGATCGAGCCTGTGATGAATTACAGCTCCAAAGCTACGAGAGTCTCGGAGTTTTTAAGTATGAAACAGATGGTCGTAGCCGTGGGAGGGATCTTAAGCTTTGTGATTGGACTGATCGGCGTCCTGAATTTTATCAACTCCATGCTGACCAGCATGATTACCAGAAGCCGGGAATTTGCCATGCTGCAGTCCATTGGCATGACCAAATCGCAGCTTTTGCAGATGCTGATGACAGAGGGACTCTGTTATGGCAGCGCTTCCGGCTTCTTATCTTTGGTGCTTGGTATCCTGCTGTCCTTGCTCGCAGTACAGAATCTGGCAGGGCAACTCTGGTTTTTCAGTTATCATTTTACCATCTTGCCGCTTTTGCTGGTGATCCCTATCCTCTGGGCGATTGGCATCCTGCTCCCGGCAGTTGTCTTTCGGAGCGTGGAAAGGCAGAGCATCGTGGAGCGCATCCGGGAGAGCTAGTGTACTAGAAGCCCTGCTTTTTCAGCTCATCAGCGATCTTTTGATAGACGGGCAGTTCTGCGCCGTACTGCTGACCCATCCGTACTACCTCGAAGATCAGACCATCCATCTCCGAAGAGCCTCCTTTTTTCACATCTCTTTGCATGGAGGTGGAGGCCTCCGGGGTCAGGCTGTCTAAGATCTCTAAATTGGTCTGCACCATATCCACCGGAAAGAAGATCCCCATCGCTTTGGCGAGGATATCGATCTCTTTGATCAGGGCGGCAAAGGTATCCCGGATCTTACCTGGCTTTTGCATAGGTCCGGCCGGGACATCATAATACTGCCCGCAGGCAGCGGCCGGGGAGACATAGGAAAATTTCATCAGGGCATCCCGGCGGATGTCTGCGGACAGGATGCCTGTAATGCCGCTGTCGTCCAGATCTTTTTTCACTTCTGCCAGTACATCCCGATACTCTGAAGGATCACGGACACCAAATACCACCCGGAAGATATCACCGTTTTGCCACAGGCAGCCAGGGGATTTGATCTCTGCTGCGATGTAGATGCAGCCGTCTGTCACCAGCAATTCCGGCAGTTCTTTTTGCAGACGGCCTCCGGTTCCATAGATATTCAGAATGGGGATCACCACGGTCTCCGGCTTGGCTACCCGGCGGATGAAAGGGATGGTCTCCGAAAGGGAATAACCCTTTACACAGACAAAGATCACATCCGGCTGCTCCTTGTAATGCTCCATATCGGCTGCTTTGACTGGTGAGACGGTGTAAATTCCCTTTTTGGTCGTCTCCATCCTCAGGCCATGCTCCTGCATCGCCGCAAGATGCGCCCCTCTCGCAATCATGGTCACATCCTTTCCCGCTTCCGTCATATAAGCTCCCATACACCCGCCGGTCCCCCCGGCCCCAATAATCAAATATTTCATCCTTATACTCCTATTTAAGTTTTATTAAAGTTCCGCTACAGTCAAAATAATGCCCCTTCATCTGGAACGACTTTTGACCATTTCATGCTCAAAAATCGTTCCGGGCATTTTTTGACTTCCGCTGCTTTTAGGTTTCTGTCTTTATCTCCACGCGGCTTCCGCCAGTCTTTTCTTTGGTGACGATGATCTGGCGGTCGATCTTTTCTTTTAGGTCGGCTACGTGGGAGATGATGCCTACGAGGCGGTTGCCTTCGGTGAGGTCTGTGAGCGCCCGCAGGGCTTGCTGGAGGGATTCTTCGTCTAAAGAGCCGAATCCTTCGTCCACAAACATGGTGTTGAGCTGGATTCCACCACAGAGGGACTGGATCTCATCGGAGAGGCCTAAGGCAAGGGAGAGAGAGGCTTTGAAACTCTCTCCGCCGGAGAGGGTCTTGACGTTTCGTTCCGTACCGTTATAGTGGTCGATTACGTCCAGCTCCAGACCGCTCTGGCGTTTGTTGTTGTCTGCCTCCTGGCGGCGCTTTAGCTCATACTGTCCGCCTGACATCACCATCAGACGAATGTTGGCCCTGGCGATGATCCGGTCAAAATAGGTCATCTGGATGTAGGTCTCCAGCATGATCTTTTCCTTGCCGGACAGGTTGCCGTTAGCGGTATTGGACAGTGTCTTTATTAGGGTCCAGCGCTTCTCAATCTCTGCCAGTGCCTCTGACTGTCGTCTCAGATTGGTAAGTGCCGCCGTGTTGGATGCAATAACCGAATGTATGTTTGTCATAGCATCCTGCCATGTCTGGTACTGCTCGTTAAGCGCTCTGCGTTCTTCGGTCTTTTGTTCCACCGAAAACTTCTCTATATCGGTCAGCTGTCTGGTCAAAGAAGCGATCTGTCCCTGGGTGCCGCTGATCTCTTTTTCACTCTCCTGATAGGCTTTCTGAGCCTTTTCATATGCCTCTTTGCGCGTCTTCTTCTCCTGCTTCAACTCCTGGATCGCCTGGCGGGCCTCCTTCGGGCTGTCTAACTCCAATGAGGCTTTTAACCGCTCCCTCTGTCCGGTCAGACTTTTGATCTCATGCCGGCTCCCTGCTAAAATAAGTGCTTCCTTTTTCAGCTCTTCTTGTACAGTGTACAATTCTTTTTCTTTCTCCGGCAGCTTTTGATCCAGGATCTCTTTTTGCTCACTGCGTGCCTGTTCTGCCTGAAGCTGCGCTTGTAGTCTCTCCATATGTACTTGAAGTGCCTGTAGTCTCTTGGCAGTCTCTGCCTCCACTTCTTCCAGAGCGCACCCTTTTAGATGCAGTGACACTTGTCTTTGAAGCTCTTTTTGTTTTGCCTCTAGCTGTCCGTAAAAGGTTCCGGCGGCAGCACTTTTTTCTGAAGCTTCCCTTTGGGCCTCTTCGCTTGCTTCTTTGAATTCTCTCAATGTCTCTTCACTGGGTACGCTTATGGGCCTGTGCGCCAGATGCGGATGTTCGGTCGCTCCGCAGACCGGGCAGGGAACCCCTTCTCTAAGGCCTTGTGCCAGGATACCTGCCTGTCCATCCAGATAGGCCTGATTGCCAGCCATATAGGCGTTCTGACATTCCTGCGCCCTCACAGAAGCCTTCTGATAGATTTCCTGGGCCTCTTCACACTTTTTTCTAAGAACCTGGTATTCTTTGTAGGTATCCAGTATCCATAAAAGTTCCTTTTTAGCTCTGCCTGCATCCTCTTGTTCTGCCTGAAGCTTCACGAATAATACGCCGGCATCTGCAAGCTCTTCCTGTTCTTTTTTCTGCGCCTGGATCTCCTGTTTTAGCTTTTGTTCTTGTTCTTTTTGTCTCTCTAATGCAGTTTCTGCGCGTTCTCTCTGCGTCTCCCTCTGTAAAAGTTCCTTTTGTACCTGGTCCAGCTCCTCATATCCTGGCAGCTGGTTCTCCATCGTTGTGATCTTCACTTGCAGGGCTTCTGCCTCAGCCTGTCTTTTGGCTTCCAGTTCATACGCTTCTTTTTGCTCTGCGCGCTTCACTTCCTGCTGATGCAGCGTTTCTTTGGCTCTGTCGAGAGCATCCTGCGTCTGTTCTAACTCTTTGGCTTTTCCCAGCTCTTCATTTACTTTCTGACGCTTTTTTTCCAGATCTTTTATCCGGGCAGCTATATCAGCCTCTGTCTCTTTTTCATCTGCCAGGATATGCCCGATCAGTGAGAGCGTCTCCTCTAAGGGAAGTCCCCCTTCTTTGGCTTTTTTAAGCTGTTCGGCCAACTCCTCTGGTTCTTCACAGACCACGCCGCTTAGATACTGCTGTACGCTGTTTTTCTGAAGCTCATATTCCTCCTTCAGAGCACCCGAAGCCTGCTTCAGCCGCTCCTGCAGGACGGCAAATCGCCCGGTCTTAAAGATCTGGCGAAAGATCCGTTTCCGGTCTTCTGTAGGCGCAAATAATAGCTTTAAAAAATCCCCCTGGGACAGCATGGCAATCTGGGAAAACTGTTCTCTGTCAATCCCTATAATCTCTTTGATGGCCGCTGCTACTTCTTTATTTTTGGTAATCACTCTGCCGTCTGGACAGATCAACTCGGCTTCGGCTTTTTGCAGCGTGGTCCCGCCTCCTCGTCTGGCAGGGCGTTCATATTCTGGATTACGCCGGATCTTATAAGTCTTTCCCGCATACCAGAAGGTCAGCTCCACCATCGTAGGAGTATCCGCATCTGCATATTTGGAACGCATCATCACCGGCTCTCTGCTGCTGCCGCTCATCTCCCCGTAGAGTGCAAAGGTAATCGCATCAAATATCGTCGTCTTCCCTGCCCCGGTATCTCCGGTGATCAGATACAGTCCGCTCTCCCCTAACTGTTCCATAGGTAGCTCGATGCGTCCTGCATAAGGTCCAAAGGCAGAAAGCGTCAGATGGACTGGCCTCATATCTCTTCCTCCCAGATCTTTTCGATCAACTTCATAGCATATTCTCTCTGTTCTAAATTCATCGGCTGATTGTTCTGTTTTTCATAAAATTCGGCAAAAAGCTCCAGCGGTGACTTCTGCTCCACCGCCTGCGCTTCGGTGACACTGCCGTGAAAACGAGTCCTGGTATTGTCATAGTCCAGTTTCATAAGGTTGGGATAGATCACGCGCAGCTTTCCGATGGCATCCGGGATATCCTCTTCGTCTGTCAGTGTAATATGCAGATAGTCTTCCACATTTGTACCCGCATAATTGCTTTTGGCCGTCAGTTCCATATAGCTGCCCTTGATCTCTCTTAAGTCCCGCCTTGGAATCAGTGGAATGATACGGATCAGCCGCTCTCCCTTTTCTCTTAACTCCACAACCGTCACCGATTTAGAATGTTGCGCCTCAGAAAAGGAATATTTCAGCGGCGTGCCGCAATAGCGCACAGTTTCACTTCCCACATTTTGCGGATTGTGAAGATGCCCCAGGGCCACATAGTCAAATCCTTCCAATACGTCCAGATCCACCTGATCCGTCCCTCCCACCGAGATCTCCTCCGAATCTGAGCGGCTGGCTCCTGTCACAAATTGATGGGTAAGTAAGATATTTCTCTCCATAGGGTTGACGGGAAGACCCTTAAGCGCTACCCGAAGGGCCTGTGTATAAGTCTCTATCTCCTCCTCTTCATAATACCTGCGCACATGGGATGGTTTTAAAAAAGGCAGCAGATATATCGTTACCTTTCCATAGGCATCCTCCATTGTCACCGAAGTCACCTTTCCGTCATAGACCGGAGAGAGATATACCCCGCTTTTTTCCATCAGGCGGGCGCCAAAGGCAACCCGTTCAGAAGAATCATGATTGCCGCTGATCGCAAATACCTGTACTGCCCGCGCAGACAGGCGGCAGAGAAAGTCGTCGAACATCTGTACGGTTTCTGTGCCTGGCACCGCTTTGTCATAGATATCTCCGGCAAGCAGTACACCGTCTGGTTGTTCTGTATCCACTATCGTTAAGATCTGCTCCAAAATATATGCCTGATCCTCCAGCATGGAATATTCATTGACACGCTTTCCCAGATGCAGATCCGAGAGATGAAGCAATTTCATACCTGCCACTCCTTCATAATTTCCAACAGATTTTCCATAATCACCTGAGACTGTAAGCTGCCTTTTTCTGCAAGCGCTATCAGATACTGCTGATAGGAAGGATTGCCTGCTAACATACAGCCATAGGCCAGCAAGAGATTTTCCAGATCTGCATCCAGATATTTTCTGACACATTTTTTCAGCCGATTCTTTGTTAAATCATTCACATCCTCTACAAATGCATCAAAACATTCAAATAACTCCCACTGGATCTTGTATGATTGATAAAAAAGACTCTCCTCATCTTCCCAAAATGGTTCCATCAAATCATCCAGGATCTCATATGGATTCTCAACCTGATATTGACTGGCATACTCTAACCTGGAATACCCGCCGAGGCCGGCCACCGGAAACTTAAGATATACTTTGCTGACTTGATACCAGAACATAAACTGCTCTCCCTCGAACAGCTCATCTGCCAGATCAATAATCTCTGAGCGGCAGAGCGCCCACCCTTCATTTCCGGCTACAGAGTTAAGAAGTCTAAGCGCAATGCTGTACCCGATCTTTTCTTCCATCATGCAGTTCTTAAGAAGAAGCAAAAGATCATACAGCCAGACAGCAAGTTTATCATCCAGCGCCAAGAGCGCCCGCTGGTCCACTGGCTTTCTGGGCATGGTGTTCTCTAGTCTCTCCTGTTTCTGATACGCGTATGTTACCTGGACACCATTGCGTGTAATATACCAGATCTGACTATCGGACACCCGCTCTGTCTGTACGATCTCTAAACGCTCCAGCCGAAGCACCACATATTTTTCAAATTCTTCCAATGTAAAAGCGTAGCTGAAGCAGTCCTTTAAAATCTGCCAGATCTCCTTGACCTGGAGGATTCCATAGTAATAGATGAGTTTGCTGATCCTGGTATCCAGCTCCTCATAGCCTCTCATGATCCTCATATAACTGCCGCTTCGCAGATCCGGAGACAGATAGACCGCTGCCTCAGATGTCCTGCCAAAGCAGTGTACGTCTCTGAGCATCTCTAAAAAGCACTCTTTGATATCCTCTGCCAGCTCCAGCACCAACAGTTCTTTTGCCGGCAGATACGTCAAATCCACAAGTCCCAGATCCACAAGCAGCAGGGGGGCTTCGCTCCCCTTGTCCACCGAAAGTCTCTGCTCTGGCTTCAGCCGGCACAGACGCGTATACAATTCCACTGCATCCCGCGGAAGCATCAAAAGCATCAGCCATATATGCTCCTGCATATATTTGCAGAACTCCTCGGCAGCTTTTAACTTTTTCCAGCCTGACTTTGTCTTTATTCCCACATACTGATCATATTTTAACAGTGTCTTTTTTTTCTCCTGACTTAAAAGCTCTGCCTGTGTATCAGACGTACGCGCTGCCATGATCCGGATCTCATCCATCCGATAAGCCAACTGCCACAGGATCATATGCTTCTCTCTTAATGTCTTAAACTGCTGTTTTTCTGATATCTGCAAATCCCCAGTCTCCTTCTCGATTTGTATTTATAGTCGAACTTTTTATCATTTTTCCCCCTTCATACTATAACACAATACCATTGTATTTACAATTTTCCCGCGTGAGCGGTTACATTTTCCAGTGACAGCCAAGCCGTCTCCATTTTCCTTAAGATTTTCTTAATACTATTGACAGATTAATATTATATATCATATAATATTATAAAATTACAAGTAAGGAGACAATCGCATGGTATTCAACACAGGTGCGGCACTTTTAGATGCAATCGTACTGGCCGTTGTGTCTCTAGATGCCGGCGGAACTTATGGTTACAAGATCACGCAGGATGTCCGACAGGTGATCGACATCTCAGAATCCACCCTGTATCCGGTCCTTCGCAGGCTGTTAAAAGACGGATGCCTGGAAGTATATGACATGGAATTTGGCGGCCGAAACCGCAGATACTATAAGATCACCCACGCAGGATGCGCCCAGCTTAATCTCTACCGCAGCGAATGGAAGATCTATGCGGAAAAGATCAACAAAATTTTTTATGGGGAGAAAAAAGCATGACCAGAAAAGAATTTATGCAGAGGCTTGAAAGCCTCCTCTTAGATCTCCCGGACAGTGAACGCCGGGAAGCCATCCAGTATTACAATGATTATTTTGACGACGCCGGCCCGGAAAACGAAGCCAAAGTGATTCAGGAATTGGGAAGCCCGGAGTTAGTCGCCCACACCATCCGAACGGATACCTGTGAAAACGGGGAATATACGGAACATGGATATGAAGACCCTTCCTCTAACAGACGCCAGGATCTCTCCTCTGTCCCTTTGCCAGAATCTCTGAAAAAGCCCAACCTGTGGAAAGCGGCCTGCATTATCCTGCTCTGTCTGATTCTGGTGCCGATTATCGTTCCTATCTTTATGGCGGTGATCCTTGTCCTGGTCTCCATCCTCATAGGCATCCTTGGCATCACTGTGGGCATCGTGGCTGCGTCCATCGTCCTGCCTCTGTCGGGTATCTTATTGATCGGTTATGGAATCTGGCGTCTCTTTTTACTGCCCGGAGTTGGCCTTACTTTAGGCGGTGTTGGATGTATCTTGTTGGCGGTGGGCATCCTGCTCTTTATACTGACCGTCTGGATCATCAAAGTGCTGCTGCCTCTGTGCCTTAGAGCCATCATCTCTGTTATCCGTTTTCCTCTTAGAAAGGCAGGTGTCGTCAAGTGAAAAATATTACCAAAGTCTGCATTTTATTAAGCGGTATCTTTCTAGTGCTTGGAGCCGCATGTATCACAGCCGGGGCATTTTTGGGTGTCACACCTTCTCAGTTGGTTCACCAAAGCTCCTACACTGACAGATTTTTCACAAACAAAACGCCACTGTTCATTACAGGCACAGCATCAGAAGAATCCCATACCTTTACGGATGTGGAATCTCTGGATCTGGAAGTTTCTATGTGTGATCTTACCATATACCAGCACGAGCTGGACCACATAGCGCTCACAGCGCAAAATGTCAATTCGCATTTTTCCTGCCGACAGGAGGGCAATACCCTGGTCGTCAAAGATGACCGTCCTTCCTCGACCAAGCAGAACAGTATGGACGATGCGCTGAAGCTCATTCTCTATCTTCCTCAAAAAGAGATGGATGAGATCTCGATGGAAGTGTCTCTCGGCGAGATCTTTATTGAACAAATGAATGCTGACACCATAGATATTGAGTGTGATCTCGGCTCCTTTCAGGCCGAAGACCTCATCTGTCGTGAGCTTCAGTTTGAAAACAACATCGGAGAAGTCCGTTTTGGACAGCTTCAGGTATCGGACAGTGCCAAGATCTGTACAGATACCGGCGACATCGAGCTAGATCTATTTGAAGGACCTTCTCTTCATACAGACTGCGGAATTGGAAATACTGTTATCACAGCTTCTGGCGCCGAGACAGACTACAACTATAAGATCGATTCTCAGATGGGCGATTCTTATGTCAACCATCATCATCACACCCACAGAGATGATCTGGACGATATCCCGGACAACACACTAACCAAAGATCACCATGCCGGAAAAAACATTGAGATCCAATGCGGCCTTGGCAATATTACATTGAATTTTACGGAGGAATCACTATGAACGAAAAAAGATTAACCAAATCCCCATCTAACCGCATGATCAGCGGTGTCTGCGGAGGAATCGGAGAATATTTCAACCTGGATGCCACCCTGATCCGTCTGATCTGGGCCATCCTCACCATCGGCGGTATCGGCAGCGGCCTCATCATCTACATCATCGCCGCCATCGTCATCCCCGAAGCTTAAGCATAAAAAAACACTTCCCTTTTCAAAGCCGCCGCATTATAATGGTAGGAGCAGCAAGATTTTAACAGATGCAAAACTTTCATAGGAGGACTATTTTATATGGGCGGCTTTTTTGGAGTTGCGTCAAAAAACGATTGTGTTTTTGACTTGTTTTTTGGGACAGACTATCATTCTCACCTTGGTACAAGGAGAGGCGGCATGGCAGTGTATGGTGAGAAAAAAGGATTTGACCGGGCCATTCACAATATAGAAAATGCACCATTTCGAACCAAATTTGACAAAGACATGCGGCAGATGAAAGGGTATCTGGGCATCGGATGTATCTCCGACTACGAACCTCAGCCTTTGATCATCCGTTCCCATCACGGCACTTACGCCATCACCACGGTTGGCAAGATCAACAACACCGAGGAGATCACAGATCTCATCTATAAAAACGGCAATACTCATTTTCTGGAGATGAGCGGCGGAGACATCAACCCCACCGAATTGGTCGCCGCAATTATCAATCAAAAAGAAAATCTAATAGACGGCATCCGTTATGCGCAGGAACTTATCGATGGTTCCATGACGCTTCTTTTGATGACCTCAAAAGGGATCTATGCTGCCAGGGACCGCATGGGACGCACCCCTGTCATCATCGGCAAAAAAGAGGATTCCTATTGTATCACGTTTGAAAGCTATGCCTATCTGAACCTGGGCTATGAAAATGACCGGGAATTAGGGCCTGGCGAGATCGTGATCGTTACCCCGGAAGGCATACGTACGCTTTTAGCACCCGGCAAAGAGATGAAGATCTGTACATTTCTCTGGGTCTACTATGGATATCCCTCCAGCTCCTACGAAGGAGTCAACGTGGAGCAGATGCGTTATAACTGTGGCATTAAGATGGCCCAGAGGGACACGATACGACCGGACAATGTGGCCGGTGTACCGGATTCCGGAACTGCCCATGCCGTAGGCTATGCCAATCAGTCCGGCATCCCCTTCTCCAGACCTTTTGTCAAATACACCCCCACCTGGCCCAGATCCTTTATGCCAACAGTACAGAATAAGAGAGACCTCATCGCCAAGATGAAGCTGATCCCGATTCATCAGCTGATCAAAGGAAAGAGTCTGCTTCTTATTGATGATTCCATCGTCCGCGGTACGCAGCTTCGGGAGACCACCGAATTTTTATACCAAAGTGGTGCCAAAGAAGTCCATATCCGTCCGGCCTGCCCGCCTCTGGTGTACGGCTGTAAATACCTGAACTTCTCGCGTTCCACTTCCGATATGGCTCTGATCGCCCGAAGAATCATCGCCCGCCTCGAAGGGACCGACGAAGTACCCGATGAAGTCCTCCAGGAATATGCAGATCCCAATTCCCCCAAATATGATATTATGGTGGAAGAGATCCGAAAGGAGATGAATTTCACTTCCCTCAAATACAACCGGCTTGATGACTTGTTAGACTCCGTTGGAATTGAACCCTGTAAGCTCTGTACGTATTGTTGGAATGGGAAAGAATAACACACAATGAAGCTCTTTTATATGTTCCCTACTCTTGATATCGTATCACGTCCCTGTCTTCGAGTGCTTCGGTTGCGTAGGTGATGAGTTCGGTCTCGCGGTCGATGACGCCTTCTTCGATGGCTGCATAGGTGTCATTTTGATCTAATACTTTGACATAGACTTGTTCTGCCACCAGTTCTTTGCCCAGGATCCCGGCGCGTTCGCTGACGATATAGACATATTTGCGCTGGGTGCTGTCTTCATGGAGGGCCGTTAAGGGGATGCAGCAGGAGAAGGTCTCGGATTGGGTCTCTGCCTGAAAGCTTCCGCTTTGTCCAATCGTCCCCATGCCGTCCGGCAAGAAGACATGGACATCATAGAGTTCTGGATTCATCTCATTTTCTGCCACATAATCTACCGTCAGCTCTTTTTGAGAAGAACCAAGATTCAGCATAATGGCATCTCCCTGGTTGACGTATTTTTTCTGCGCCTTTGTAATGGAAACGCGAAACTGCATGGGGCTTGTCAAGTCTGCATAGACAACGGCTGCCCCATCTCCGATCCGTTCGCCCGGACTTACCTGAATACGGGTGATAATCCCCTCTGCCTCTGGATAGATCTGTCCGCCGCCCTCCAAGGCTTTTTGATAAGCCTCTAATTTTGTCTGCATGGCCTGGATCTGAAGCCTGTTGACTTCCAAGCTGCTGTCTGCATCGGCTGGCAGAGAGGTATCCTCTATCTTGCGGCCGGCTTCTAAGAGCGCATCCGTCTGGGCACGTTTGGCATCCTCTACCGAGCGCTCTGCGGATGTCACTGCATCTTCCAAAGTATCCTTTTTCTCCTTCCAGGCAGAGGACTCCTGATCTTCTGCGCTAAAATCCGGCTTTTCGATCTCATGTTCTCTATGCTGCTCATAAGCGCTCTTGGCTGCGTCATACTGACGTTTTGCCTTCTCCAACTCTGCACGATCGGCCTCCGATGTGATACCAATCGAATTTTGAGACAGTGACCGCTCTGCTTCTTCCAGGGCACTTTTTAACTCTGCTTCTTTTCTCACCCACTCCTCATATGCCGCTTGCTGGGCTTTTCGCTGTGCAGCAGAGGTGGTTTTAACAGTGTGATCTGTATGGGTATCATAGGCATCTTCTGCCTGATCCAGGTCTTCTTCCGCCCGGTTCAGGGTCTCACCAGCCTGCTTTTCCGCTCGCTCATAGTCCTCTTTGGCACGCGTACCTTCCATCTGCTGCTTTTCGGCGTCCAGATATTGATTCTGCTCCATGGCTGCGGTCTGCAACTTAAGTTTCCTGATCTCCAGCTCCTGCTCCTGTATCTTTTCCCTCAGATCATCCATATCCAGATCAAATAAGAGCGTGGACGGCTCGATGCGGTCTCCCACATTGATATAGACCGTCCGCACCCTTAGCCCTGACAGAGCATTGACCGCATATTCTCTGCCCTGATGTACGATCCCATCCGCCTGTACCTGGTGATTCAGTGCCATCCGATTGGGCGTACTGGTATCCACTTGCGGAAGCTTTGACACATAGACTGCCTTAGAGATCAAGGTACACAACAGCATAAATGCCAAAAAAAATCCAAAGGCAATCCCGATCCATCTTTGCTTTTTCCACATATCCATCTCCTTCTCACTCCTTCATCGCAGATGCTACAATCCCCTGCTCCAGATATTCCCGCCCCAGTAAAAATACAAAGACTGCCGGGATCAGCGTAATCACAGAAGCCACAAAAGAATACCCTGCCTGTTCCAGGCTGATCTCCGGCAGATACAGAGACAACGGCCACAGGGACTGATCCTCTAAAAATGCCAGCGGCTGCTCGATTAAGTTCCAATATTCCAAAAATCCCAATACCCCTGCAGATAAGATGCCTCCAGAGGACAGCGGCAGCCCGATCTTTACAAAAATCGTCCACTCTCCTGCCCCGTCTATGCGCGCTGCCTCGATCAGGCCTTTGGGCAGATTACAAAAACCCCGATAGATTAAAAATACCGGAAATGTCGAAAATACCGCCGGAAGAATGATCGCTTTATGCGTATCCAGCATGGATAATCCGTCAAGCACCAGATAACTTGAGAGCATCGTCACCTGAAACGGCATCAGCATCAGTACAATATACAAAGTAAATAATACTTTCCGCATACGAAAAGAATAGACGGCAAATGCCCAGGCCGCCGGGACCGCAATCAAGAGCTGCCCGATCAAGATACATACGACAATCTTCATAGAGTTCCAGAATACCACAAAAAACTGCGGCGTCTGAAAAAGTATCCGCCCATAGTGCTCAAACGTCGGATAATCGGGAATCCATTTCCAGCTAATCAGCCCTTCTTCCTGATTCATCATGGCAGTCAGACATTCTCTTAATTCGTAACGGCTCATAATCGAACCACTCAGCAGATACAAAAGGGGAGCGCAAAAGGCTGCGCCCAACAAGATCAGTCCCGCTTTTATCATCGCTCTTTGTATCGTCTTTTTGATCTTCATCCCACACCTCACCTCTATTCCTGATCCCACAGTTTTTGCAGCAACAATATCGTGACAAACAGCACCAGCCCCACGCAGACCGCAGAAGCCGCCATCTTATCCAGCTCCAGATTGACAAACCAGTTATTAAACAAGTGCTGTAAAAGATACATACTTTCGTGAGGATAGGAGCCGGCCACCAGATATGCCTCCCGAAAGACTTTGAATGAATTTAAAAAGGACAATACCGTAATCGTATAGAGTGTCCCTTTCAGGTTGGGAAAGATCACCCGCCAGAAGCACTGCCTCTCGCTGGCGCCGTCAACCTGAGCCGCTTCTGTAAGGTCTGAAGAGACGGAAAAGATCCCCGCCAGCCAAAGCACAATCGTATACCCCAGGTTTTTCCACAGATAGCTGAAGACCAGCACCCAGAACGCCGCCTTTGTCCCCATATAGTCCGGCAGATGCCCCTCTGCGATCCATCCAAGCCGCAGCAGCCACCCATTTAAAAAGCCTTGCTGCGAAAACAGCATCTTCCAGATCAGCACCACCGTCGCCGCCGGCATAGCAAGCGGAAATAAAAACATAGATTTGACCAACTGGATCTTTTTAAGTCTGCTTAACTGAACTGAGATCAGAAGTCCGATGCCAATCAATAGCGGCAGACAGACCGCCGTAAAGCGCAGCGTATTTTGAATCGCCAGACGAAAGGCCTGATTGGCAAATACCGTCTGATAGTTCTGTATGCCGGTCCATTTTTGTGTCACTGCCGTCAAAAAGGAGCGCCGGATCACATCCAGAAAAGGGAGCAGCACAAAGACAGACACTCCGATCAGACTGGGCAGTAAAAATAAGATCCAGGCATCTCTTTTTTTTGATTTATTCCGCCAGATAGATTGCCGATTTTTTAACGATCTCCGCCGCTGCATCTTCCACACTCTTCTCGCCCTCCAGCACTTTTACACCCTCTTCATACACCAGCTCGCACAGATTCTCTTCGGTCAGTACAGGGACTGCAATCGATTCCATACAAGCCGTAAACTGTGCTCTCTCCTCCTGATTTGGCCAATATAATTCCAACTCCTGCTCTGTCCCATCGGCTTTTTGTAAAGTCATCGTTCCATTGCTATTGCCCTCTTCAAAAAAAACAAATCTTCTGTCATAAGCCTCCCGGTTCACCGGAAATCCATCATACAGATCCTCCTGTGTATCTGCACAGAACATCTGACAAATAAACTCTTCTGCCTCCTCTGGCTGTGTAGTCCTGGCACTGATCCCCACCATGGCAACCGGCAAAAACAGACGTTCTCCCTGTCCCTGAAAGAGACAATAATCCAGTCCTTCCTGCACACGGATCACAGAAGTCACCGTATCCAGATCCAGCTGGATGCCTTCGACCGCACCCGCCGCCAAAGATGCATACCCCTCAGAAACATACAGTACATTATCTGCTGCCAGCGTACGCTGCTTCGACACATCGATGCCATAGGATGCCATCTCTGCATCCTGCCGCTTTATAGTCTCCCTCTGTTTGGCTATGGCGCCTGACAGCTCCAGGTCATACATCCTCTGAACCAGTGTCAAAAATGCACTCACCGCTTCCACATCCATCTGTCCTTCTTCATCCAGCCAGGCCGGTGAAGACACCATACCAAACAGCCGAAGGAACGCTTCCGGATCATAGATGCCAAAGATCCCGCCTTCCGGGGAGGCAGCGCGGATCTGTTCCATCTCTGCTGCTAGGCTTTCAAGATCCTGCGCCCTTGTGATCATCTCCTTTTCTCCCACCAAAAGCGGCACCCGGACTTCCAGAGGCATCTGATAGATCGCCCCGTCTGCCTCTGTAAAGCTGTCCACCACATTTTCAAACAAAACCTCTTCTCCATCCATACTCTCAAATACCGTACGGATATCTTTGAGCATCCCATTTTCCTGATAAGCCGCCGCAGGCAGACCATCCAATACCAACACATCTGGCCCGTCTCCCGCCAGGATCTGTGTATTCAGCCGCTTGATGGCATCCTCTGTGGTAGTGCTGCTGTCACTGTCAATTCCCACCTCGTACCGTACATAGAGGTCTGTATGTTCTTTCTTATAGGCAGTCACCGCCTGCCTGACACCCTTGTCTTCTCTCAAGCTGTAGATACGGATCTCCCGATCCGGCATGGAAGGTACTTCTTCGTCAAAATTATAACGAGCCACACCCACAGACGGCCCAAAAGCTGCCAAAAACTCCTGATTCTCCAATGCTTTCATCCGATAGATACTTATATAAGAATCCCCGAAGCTACTCAGCGCCCCGTCAATCACCTGCTCCATCACACTGCCATGCAGCACATGGCGGTACATCCCGTCATTGCAGGCCAGATAGATCACATCCTCTTCACTGCTTCCCATGACAGCCAGAGGATATCCGCCGCTTGTATAAGAGACCGTACCATCCAGGATCTTTTGCCGGATAAAGGTATCCACCGTCTCATCCTGCGGCAAGAGCACCTCCTGCTCAAGATCATACAGATACAGCCTGTCATCTCCGACCGCCATCAGGATCTCCTGGGAAAAATCCAGATATCCAAGAGAATGTTCTGCCACAAACAATTCTTTCAGGCTCTCTTTCTCCACATCCACCTCATACATCCGGCCTGAAATGTCTGCCGCAAACAATCTCCCGTCCTCCTTAAAGACAAAAGAAGACAGACAATTCCCATCCTCCTGGGAAAATCCAAAATCCACCACCTTCACGCTCCCGTCCGGCAGCGCAAAGACACAATAATTTCCCTCCCAGTCCTCTGCCACAGATTTTCCATATACAGTCCGTACTGCTTCTGACATCTGTCCCGAACAAGTCGCCGCCACCGTCCCGTCCGGTCCCATCACAGCCGACAGACAATAGACATTCTCTATCAGAGGATACCAGGAAGTCTCTTCTGCCTGCCAGGTCTTCCCCTCATCCAATGACCGATAGAGTCCCGCCCCATAGCTGATCACGCTCAGACTCCCGTCATCCAGCCAATTCAGCCCTCCGTTTCGGTTGACCTCCTCCGGAAATGCATAGAGCGTCTCCATATATCTTCCCATCGCTCCGGATGCCAGGTTTCCTTCTCTCTCCTGACCTGACACAGACGGACTTTGACCGCCGCAGCCAGACACCAGCAACACCAAAGCCCACAGAACTGCCAATCTTCTCATTCTTTTCATCACGCTTCTCCTCCTCACTCTGCCAGATGGATTGCTGCTTTTTTCACAATCTCCGCTACCACATGTTCGATACTGCTGCTCCCATTCAGGGCCTTCACCCCCATCTCACAGACTGTCTGTTCTAAGACGCTGTCTCCTGTACAGGTTGCCGAGACTTCTTTTACTATCTCTTTAAGCCTTGCAAAATCCTCCGGGCTGCTCCATTTGATATCCAGCGAAAACAACAGATCCCCATCCTCTCCACTGACCAATATAATCCCCGCACTCTCACTGTCCATCCTATCCTTTTGGGGATTTTCCTTAAGCCGTTCAAAAGAATCCTCATTGATCGGAAATCCCGTAGGCAGATCCAGATCCTGCAGGCTCTCCCCATACAAAAACCGGAAAAATGTAAGCGCAAGTTCTTTTTCTGCCGATTCCGTGCAGATTCCCACCATTTCCACCGGAAGATATCCAGAAGAGATCTGTCCCTGCCACAGATCATAAGTCAGATCCTCTTCCTGACCGCGAAGCGTTGCGATAATATTAAAATCACTGCCCACCCCATGAATCTGCCCTACGCCCAGTCTCTGAGTCTCCATTGCAATATCCATTGCACTCGCGGATGCAGCCGCATAATATCCCTCTTGCGAAGCAGCCTCCGAAGTCCATTGTTCCTGTGTATTCTCCTGAAGATCCGCAAGCTCCTCTTCACGATATCCTGCAATCTCAGCCTGATAGATACGCCTGGCCTGCACGAGGAAATCCGTCAGTTTTTCCTCGTCTACTATCTGTGTCTGCTCATCCACCCAGGACTTTGCCGAAGTCAGCATCAATGTCTGAAGCACCTCCTCCTCTGTCCAAAACCCCGTCACTCCTCCCTGCGGATACTTGGCACGAAGAGCTTCCACCTCGTCTGCAAGAGAAGACAGATCCCCGATCCTCTCCAGAGACTCATAAGCCCCTACCATCAGAGGCAGACGAAACCGCACCGGCACATACCACAATTTCCCCTCATCCCGGCACGCATCCACCAGATTAGAAAACAGCTTTGTCTGCGCCCCCATATCATACACAATACCACTTAGATCTGCCAGCACCCCTCTCTCCTGATAAGAGTCCGCAGGAAGCCCATCCAGCACCAACAGATCCGGTCCCTTCCCGGCCATCAGCCTGGTATTCAGGTTCTTCACCGCATCCTCCCAAGTAAGACCACCCTCTTTGGACATTCCAATCTCATACCGGATATAGACCTCCGGATGCTCCTTCTGAAACAGACTGACCGCCTGACGTATCGCATAGTCCTCCTTAAGACTATAGATACTGATCTGCTCCGTCGGCACTGTCGGCATCTGCGGATCATAAACATAACGGCACAACGTCCCTCCCTGATACAAGATCAAAAACTCATTCTCAGGAAGCACCACAAACCCCTGCAAAGACATCATAGGATCTCCCAAAGAATTGATACTCCCATCCATCACCTGCTCCATCACCGCGCCGCCGATCACATGCCGGTACAGCCCCCCGCTGCACACCACATAGATCACATCCTCCTGCTCTCCCGCTTCCGCCACAACACGATAACTGCCCTCATTCATCCCCCCATTCTCTCCCACATAGTTCCTGACAAAATCCTGAAGCACCTGATCCTCCTGCGTCAACACCCCACTCTCCAAGTCATAGACCAGTACACCTCTGCTGCCAAACACCACCATATAACGCGTTGTAAAACACACATATTCCGACAACCCCTCCATCTCAAACAACAACTTATGCGCATCCCCCTCCAAATCCATCTCATACACCTCCCCAAGGAGCGTATACCCATAGAGCCTGCCATCCCTCCCAAACCAAAACTGATGAATATAATTCTCCTCATCCTTCCATGTTAAATCCTTCACATTCCCCTGGGCATCCCCATACCCATATTGAGGCTCATAACGATCCTCCTCATCCTTCTTCTCAAACGGATCATAAATCACCGCTGCCAGCGCAATCTCAGAGATATAAGCATCCCTTTCACAATACGTCTCATACCAAGGCATACTCCTCGCCTCCCACTCCTCCTCATCCTCCAGAACATACACACCCAATCCCGTCCCCATCAACTCCACTTCTCCACCGTCAAGCCTCTGCATATAATACCTCTGAGAAAAAGACGACTGCGGCATCTCCACCCCCTGTTCCAGATAACGCCCCATACTCCCAATCTCATGCTCCGCATTAGTCTGCGCAGACACCTCCCCCCGCATCTGCTCCGTCTCCTCTCCCTTACCACACCCCTGCAGCAAACACACCATCACCAAACCCATCATCCACTTTCTCATCCCTCTTCTCATCTCACACCTCTTCTTTCCAGTACTCTTACTACTTTACTCTTAACTGCATCATACCAAACAAACCTCTAAATTTTCTCTAAAACCCCCCCCGCATCCCCAAAAATTCCTCCCTCCCCATAGCACTGAGAAAATTTCCCATTCCCATCCACCTCCCTCCCCCAACCTCAGGAGCTGCCGCAAAAGGGGGCTTAGGGGTTCCACAAAGAGTGCTGTGTAGATTGGAGCGGACAGTTGGTGACATTTGTATGAGCCAGACGGACACCTAAGTGTCCGATTGGAGCATACAAATGTTGCCGACTGTCCGATACACTCTATGCAGACCTTTATGGAACCCCTAAGCCCCCTTTTGCGGTAGCTCCGTCCTCTCCTTTTGCGGCACCTCCGTCCCCATTTCCCACAAATTTAGAGACTATTTCCAGATTCCCATGCTATAATAAATAAAGTAAAAAAAAGAAAGAGAGGCTATACCACACCATGCGCATCCTACTCGTAGAAGACGACCCCCACCTAAACGATTCCCTCGCCTTCCAGCTAACATCCGAAGGCTTCCAAGTAGACACCTGCCAAGACGGCGAAGAAGCCCTCTACTATATAGAAGAAAACATCCACGACCTCATCCTCCTAGACCGGATGCTCCCCCGCCTAAGCGGCACCGACATCCTAAGCCAGATGCGCCAAACCGGCAACCAAACACCAGTTCTCCTGATCACCGCCCTCGGCACCCTGGAAGACAAAGTCACCGGACTCGACTTAGGCGCCGACGACTACCTCGTCAAACCCTTTGCATTTGAAGAACTCATGGCCCGCATCCGGTGCGTCACACGCCGGCCCCGCAAACTGCAGCTTGACGAACAACTCACCTATGGCGATATCACCTATCTGCCAGACGAAAATATCCTGCGCGGGCCTCACAGCACCTGCAGCCTCTCCAAACGAGAAGGCACCCTGTTAGAGACCTTTCTTCGGAGTCCCAATCAGACGCTGTCACGCACGCTATTACTGACAAAAGTATGGGGATTAGACAGTGAAGTAGAAGACGGAAATCTGGATAATTATATCCATTTCCTGAGAAGACGTCTAAAGACGCTCAAAAGCTCCGTACGGATCCAGACGATTCGCGGAGTTGGCTATCGCATGGAAGGTTAAAACTATGATGTTTCAAAAAGTCCACCTTCGGCTGGCTGCCCTGTGCGCCGGTATCACCATCGTGATCCTGCTTGCCATGTCCTTAGGATACCTCTATATCTCCGAACAAGGCCTGCGACGCAGCCACTATGTCTCTTTTCAAAATGATATGAATACTGTCATCAACAACTTAGACCAACAGACCATCATCACCCATGAATGGCTGACCCTTATGGAAGACAATGGAAAATATCTGATCAACATTATCGATAACGGCACTCCTTTTCTATACAATGACAGGAGCACCCCGGAGCAAAAACAACTCTTTGAGACGGCCTGGAATATCTATGAACAGACCTTCGAGATACAGAATCTCTCTGCTGCCTTCGTCACCTATCATATGGAATTTTTATTTTCCTCCAAAGGATACGGCGGCAACGATTACTATGCCTGCGTCGCCACCTCCGAACGCAGCAATGGCACCTTCCAGGTCATGCTGCTGTGCTCCATGGAGCCGCTGTTACATCAGATCAAGACACAGCGTCTTTTATTTTTTGCTTTGGACGTGCTGGCGATCGTGGCTCTGACGCTGTTCTCCTGGCACTTTACCAGACGCATCCTAAGACCGCTCGAAGAAAATCAAAGGCAGCAAAACCAATTTATCGCCGCTGCCTCCCACGAACTTCGCACGCCGCTTGCCGTGATCCTCTCCTGCACCTCCGCTCTGATCCGGGCCTCTGAAAAAGAACGACCACATTTTCTGGAATCTATCCAGTCAGAGGGCATGCGCATGTCCCGGCTCATCGATGACATGCTCCTGTTGACCAAAGCCGGCAGCTTCCGCTGGAGCATCCGCAAAGAACCTACAGAACTCGATACCCTGCTTCTTAACACCTTTGAAGCCTTTGAACCTATCGCTTCCGAGAAATCCATCCGCCTCCTGATCGAACTGCCAGAAGACGCAGTTCCTCCCATCCTCTGTGATGAAGAGCGGGTTCGCCAGGTATTAAGCATCCTGCTGCACAATGCCATCAGCTACACGCCCAAAGGCGGACGCATCCGGCTATCGCTGACCTTTGAAGATAAATACACCCGAATCCTGGTCTCTGATAACGGCATCGGCATACCAGACGCCGAAAAAGAACGTATATTCGAGCGCTTTTACCGCGCCGACCAGTCCCGCAGTGAAAAAGGACATTTTGGACTGGGACTTAGCATTGCCTCTGAGATCATCTCAGCACACAACGGGCAGCTCTTAGTAAGCGACACCCCTGGCGGCGGAAGCACGTTTACTGTGATTCTGCAGAGGAAATAAGCCACCGCTGCATACATTCCATCAGTTGATCAAAATCTAATGGCTTGCTCATATGTTCATTCATCCCTGATTTTTGACTCTCCATCGCATCTTCTGCAAATGCATTTGCTGTCATAGCAATGATAGGGATCGTCTGTGCATCCTCTTTCTTAGAACCGCGGATCGCTTTCGAAGCTTCATGCCCATTCATCACCGGCATCTGGATATCCATAAAGATCAGATCATAATATCCCGCTTCTTGCTTCAGATATTGTCTGACGGCTTCCTCTCCATTTTCAACCACTTCGATCTCCACGCCAGTGCTTCCGATGATCTCAATGGCAATCTCCCGGTTGAGTTCATTATCCTCTGCCAAGAGCACCCGGCGCCCTTCTAATTTCTCTGCACATGCATCGGCATCCACCGCCAAAGTCTTTTCTTCCACAGAAGAGGTGCGATCCGACTTTTTCGTATTCTGCTGTTTTAAAAATACCGTTACAGTAAATTTAGAACCTTTATTTTTCTCACTGTCCACATGGATATTTCCATTCATCAGATGTACGATGTTCTGTGCAATCGCCATCCCAAGGCCAGTTCCCTCAATCTTACTGACACGGGAATCCTCTGCCCGGCTGAAGGGTTCAAAGATCTTTTTCAAAAATACCTCGTCCATCCCGATTCCATTATCTTCAAACACGAACTCATAACATCCATACCCATAGACCTGAGAGAATTTTTCTGAGACTTCCAGCGTCAGCTTTCCTCCCGGCGGTGTGTACTTGATAGAATTGCCAAGAATATTGATAAATACTTGCTGAAGCCTGACCACATCCCCGATCACATCTTTATGTTTCACATCCGCGATATGGAACTCCAGTTGATGATTCTTTTCTTTCGCAGAAGGACCCACCAATGTCAGCAGATTCTGTACCAGATCCGGCAGATAGAATTTTTCTTCGGACAGACTGATCTTGCCCGACTCGATCTTGCTCATATCGAGCACTTCATTGATCAACGACAGCAGATGCCGGCTGGATACCGCGATCTTATTCAGACAATCTTTCACTCGCTCCTGATCATTCAGATGTGCTCTTGCTATAGTTGTCATACCCATAATGGCATTCATAGGAGTCCGTATATCATGACTCATCCGGGACATAAAATCGCTTTTTGCTGTATTGGCCTGCGTCGCCGCCTCACAAGCATCCTTCAGGGTCTTGCGTGCATGCTCTTCCTTTTCTTTGCTTTCCGTCACATCCTGCGCCACATACAGAACAGTCTTTACATCTTCTCCTTCCATATCTGCCAGGATCGCTGTTGCGCGTATCCATCCTTCTTTTACATACGCATAACCGCCATTGATCTTCCGAAATTCCACTGCCACAAAAGGATGTTCTTTTGTCAGCGTCTTCTGCAGGTTTTTATAATCAAACGCCGCTAAATATTCCTCCCGGTCGTCCGGATGCACAAAAGTATCCGCATATGCCATAATCCCTTTTGAGTAACTCCGTCTGTCTCCTAATACCTCTCCTACATCCTTATACTGAGACACTTTCTGAAACGTATCTTCTTTCAAATTTATATAATAAGACGCAAAAAACAGACTGCTCAGACTCTGGATAATCGTCGCACGTTCTTTTCGCTCCATGGAAGTCTTCTCTTCTAACAATTTTTCTTCCGTAATATCTTTACACAGGATATGGACGATCACTTCATCCTTCTGCCGGATATAAAAGACATGGTCCTCCTCCCAGCTAAATGTCTCATCCTCCAGGCGATACTGGCAGACCTCTTCCCGAAAATGCTGCACCTTCTCCGCCTGTTCCCTCAGATGCCTAAGTCCCAGAATATTGATATAGCGGTTCTTGTCTTCCTCAAAAACCGTTTCCTGATAGGCCTTTGACACAAGTTCCTCATAATCACATGTATTTGACCAGTCCAGATTGCCAGCTTTACTCAAAAACAGCCGCTCACATATCCCCGTATCCAGAGAAACAGTATTCATAATACGATACTGAGACCGGATCAAAGCCGCCAGACGTTCCTGGTTATGTATATTTGTCTCCTGACGCTCCAGCCCCTCATGATAAGCGTCATGCACATCCTTGGCATAGATCACCACCTTCTGCCTGTCTTCCCGATACTGATAATCCGGAATCACTTCCAGCATATGCCATCGATACTCTTCACCCACCCTTTTGCGGTAGTTACAACTAACCACTTCTCTACCTCTACTAAGCTCCCCTTTCAGATACATAAAATCAGAGACCTTTTTAAGCCGTTTTCTGTCTTCCTCAAAGACCTCCTCACGCTCTCCAAACTGCTTAAGATAGGCAGATAAAGCAGCCGGAAGCGCTTCCATCTGCACATGCCCCTCCTGATCCGTCTTTACCACATCATAAGTATCATCCGTCAGATTCCCCCGGATAATCCTATAGAACGTATAATTCGCCACCTCAATATGAGAGGTAATAGTCAGTAAAAAAGCTCTCGTTCCTTCTCCCCACACAACTCGCACTGCCGTAACATCCACTGCCTTGCCAAACGGATTATCATAATTAACCGTCCTGCTCTCTCTTTTATCCCCGATATACTGAAGCGGACAATTAAAACAACTCCCCACCCAAGCCTCTTCACAAACCATCCCAATCTCAATATGAGGCATTGCATTCTTAATATACTGATTAAAATACAGGATCTGGTGGTTGTCCTCCCGTATCACATACACCCCCGTATTAGGAAGTGAATCCAAAATCACTTTATAATCGTCTGTCCGCACCATTTCTGCCTCCTGAAATCATTGCTAACCTGCTTTATCCGTACATTGTACCAAATTCCCACCCAAATGACCAGACTCTCCCCAAAAATCTTCAAAAAATCCTTTCTCTTATATTTTCCCTTGTGAAACTTCTCACAAACTCCCCCACCATCCTCATCTTACAAACCTTTATCCTACACTACCCAGCCACCATCAAACAAAGAGCCAGGGGGACTTACGAAAATAGTGCTGTGTAGATTGGAGCGGACAATCCGGGCATTTTGTACGCCGCAGGCGGACACCCGTGTCCGAATGAGGCGCACAAAATGCCCGGATTGTCCGATACATTCTATGCAGACATTTTAGTAAGCCCCCCTGGCTCTTTGTTTGATGGTGGCGTCCCCTCTTCCATCACTCTCCGCACAACACAACCACTTTATCTGGCGACGTCTGCGGCGGAACACTTCTCGTCGTAGCACTATACAGCACCACCAGCGTATTTCCTCCCGGATTCCCATAATACGTCTGATTATTTCTTGTCACCACTTCCGTAGCCGGCGAGAGATTTAATTTCAGCGACTGATCCGCTGCCAGCAGCACATTGTTAAAATAAGCCACCGCCACCATCTGTCCCTCCACCTGAGGAGCCACCACGGCTGCCACAAACTGCGGCGGATAGATCAGCGGTGCCGGCTGATTGGCACTGTAAAACACCGTCACAGGCATCGTCTCATACAAGGTCTCAAAGTTCACGATATACGTATTGGCACTCACCAGGAAGTTCGTAATACTTCCCTGCTCATCCTCCACCGTAATCATCCTTGTACATCCTCCATACCCTCTGCCATTCATCGTCATCATATCCATCTGTACAATCACTCCTGTGACCGACAGATAACTTTGTCTTCTGTTCCACCCTCGTGGGTCAAAATCCATTGCCATAGATCCACTACTCTTTCTAATCTCTTCACCATATCATATGCGAATCTTCTACATCTGCCAATCACTCCCAGCACAGCCGGGCCAACTATTCCATCCTAAAATATGCCACATTTAGATCCACTACCGTACGGATACCCTGGACATGCCCCTGATCCGTGTACTGCCACATGGCATAAGCGCCATCATAATCCGGCCCGGCCGAAGCAGGATGAATCTCATCCGGATACTGTGCCACCCAGATCTGATACTGCGACTCCAAAACTTTCGTATCCCAGCACAGACTGCCCCGAAGCTCTCCTGTAGCCGCATAGAACATCCCCGTATATCCTGCCGCTTCCACCTGATCTAAAAAGATCTGCGCCAGAGTCGTACGCTCGTCCACTGTCATCCCGTACTGTCTGCTGGACTTTTTCTCAAATCCTTCACAGTTATAGACCACCGGATAGCTGATGGGGACTCCTTTTAAAAACCCGCACACCCAATCTGCCTCTTCTCTTACCTCCTGCTCATCTATCGCTGTGGAAAAAAAATAAGCGCCCAAAGCAATCCCATTGGCTGCTGCTTCCTGAAGATTATACCTTGCACGTTCATCTTCTATGATCTCTCCGGTGGCAGATTTTCGATAACCCACACGAACCATCACAAAATCAATCCCCGCTTCTGCGACCTGTGCCCAGTCGATCTCCTCCTGAAATTTTGACACATCAATCCCAAAGGTCATCCGGTCCGTACAGACAGCTGGCTCTGTCTCTTCCTGTACAGACTCAGTCTCTTTATCCTGCACCTCTTTTTCTTGTCCTGTCTCTTCTTTTTTCGCCTTAGTTCTCTCTCCCTCTGCCATCGTCTCTGTCTGCTGCGGTACTGCCTCCTCACAGAGCACGCCCAGCAGCAGAACTGCTGCCAATATACAGATAAAGGCTCCCAGTATCCTCTGGAAGCCCTTTTTTTGATCCGCTTTTTCTTTTGTCATAAAGCGCTCACCGTTGTTTTGATTCCAGATATCTCATATAGTCCGATACCATCATAGCGATCTTAAAAGTCATGGCATCTTCAAACTGCCGGATATCCAGCCCTATGGTCTTCTGAAGCTTCTCCAGACGATAGACCAAGGTATTTCTATGGACAAAGAGCTGACGGCTTGTCTCCGAGAGATTCAGACTGTTCTCCATAAACTGATAGACCGTCGTCAGGATCTCATCATCCAGATTCGCAGGATCATAGTTCCCAAATACTTCTTTTAAAAACATCTCACACAGAGGGGTGGGCAGCTGATAGATCAGACGTCCGATCCCCAGCTCTTCATATCTAATCACCGTCTTAGAAGAATAGAAGATCTCTGCTACCTCCAGAGACATCTTTGCCTCTTTATAAGAACGGGACACTTCTCTTAAGGAACGGGCAATCGTTCCGCAGGAAGTACGCACTTTACATAACGTCTCGGAACTGACCGTATCTGACAGAATATGTGCCATCTCTTCTATCTCCACCTGGTCTTCCCGCTCCTCCAGACGACGCACCACAACCACAGAGTCTTCCTCCATCGGCGTAATAAAATCTCCTGTCCGGCTGGCTAAAATATTTTTTAAGATCATCTGCATATCATAAGCATCGCAGCCCACGCCTTCCACCAGGAGCACTGCCCAGCGGCACTCCTGTCCCAGATGCATCTGTTTGGCATAGCTCGCGATATCCACAGGAAGCAGATTGTCCAGGAGCAAGTTGTGAATAAACTGATTCCGGTCTTCTCTGCTGTAGCCCATCTCTAAAATCCGTTCCAACTGACGGACTGCCAACTGCCCCATAGGATATGCATCCTTAGAACCCCCGCTTACAGAGAGCACATACCCCATCTCCTCATCCCCAACCTTAAAAAGATATCGGTTTCCCAAAGCCTGCATATCCGCAGGTGAATCACAAAATATATCAAAAATATCTTCCTGAAGCCTGATCTCCTCCTCACCGGCCACACAGGTTCGGTTCCTGTCATACAAAGCCATTGACAGACGCATAATATTAGAAAAATCTTCCAGACACTCCTGAAGTAAACGATTAGATACCATATATACCTCCCATTAGTTGCATTTATAAACAGTATAGCCGCTGAAATTAAAGCTGTCAATGTAGTCTTTTTTAAAAATCTTCCTAATGTAAAGAAGCGCCGCAAAAAGCGGCGCCCCTTTATCTATTGGGATATAGTCTAGTTGGTGATAGTAGTCTCTTTCTCTTTGTCAAATACATGAATCTTCTCAACATCAAGAGCAAATTTGATGGAATCGCCGGTTCTTGCCTCGGTGGTCGGACTGACTCTTGCTGTAAAGTTGGAGCCTTCCAGATCGAAATACAGATATACTTCTGCACCCAACAGCTCATATACATTGATCTTAGCTTCCACTACACTGTTAGCATATTTTGCAAGCATCTCATCGGAATCATACAGATCTTCCGGACGAATACCCATCACAACTGTCTTTCCTGCATAGCCGCCATCGATCAGTGCTTTTGCTTTCTTCTCAGGAAGCTCAATGGAATACGGACCCACTTTCAGGATAACCTGTTTGCCATTTACCTGGCAGACAGCATCTACAAAATTCATCTGCGGAGAACCAATAAATCCTGCAACGAACAGGTTTGCTGGTGCATTGTACAGATTCTGTGGAGAATCGATCTGCTGAACCACACCGTCTTTCATAACCACGATTCTGGTTCCCAGAGTCATAGCCTCTGTCTGGTCATGAGTTACGTAGATAATCGTAGTACCCAGTCTCTGATGCAGCTTGGAGATCTCAGTTCTCATCTGCACACGCAGCTTTGCATCCAAGTTGGACAGCGGCTCATCCATCAGGAATACTTTAGGCTGACGCACGATCGCACGTCCCATAGCCACACGCTGTCTCTGTCCACCGGAAAGAGCTTTTGGTTTTCTGTCAAGCAGTTTCTCAAGATCCAGAATCTTAGCTGCCTCGCGCACCATTCTGTCGATCTCATCTTTTGGTGTCTTGCGAAGCTTCAGTGCAAATGCCATATTGTCATAGACGGTCATATGCGGATACAGTGCGTAGTTCTGAAATACCATTGCGATATCACGGTCTTTTGGCTCTACGTCATTGACACGGCGTCCATCGATTAAAAGATCACCGGAGCTGATATCTTCCAGACCTGCCACCATACGAAGTGTGGTGGATTTACCACATCCGGATGGACCTACGAAGATGATGAACTCTTTGTCCTCAATCTCCATGTTAAAATTTTTAACTGCCTCAAAACCATTGGGATATTTTTTACAAATGTTTTTTAAAGAAATGCTTGCCATAATTGGGCTCCTTTCTGTGCTGTTCTCTTTCAACTGTTTTAGAGTATAACGCTTTTTTCCCCATTTGACCATGGAAGCATCCCACAAACATTTCCCCGAACCTTTGTATAAACGGACAATGCCCCCAAGCACATCTGACTATTTCACCAAAAACTTGTCCGATTTCTGTCTATTCTGCCGAAAGTGCTTCGCATTTTTTCATTTCTGTATTATAATGGAAAATAAAATCAGCGGAACTATAATCAGCGTAAGCCCAAGATATGCCCGGAAGGATTTTTGTATAGGAAGTGGACGAAAATTCTTCCAGACACAGGGCATGGATTGGGCTGGAGCGGAACTAAAATAAGGAGCCAAATATCTATGAATAAGAAAGAGATTTTAGAGATCAGAAAACAGTTCAGCAATGAAAATTGTGCCATCACTCGTATCTGTGGATGTTATGTGGATGCGGAAAAACAGATTCGCACGCAGTTAAAGGAAGCGTTTCTCTCCCTTCCGGAAGAAGAGATCTTTAAATATTTTGAGATTTTTAAAAAGACACTTTCAGGCACTCCTGGAAAAAATCTTTTACATATGGAATTTCCGTTAGAGCAGGAGATGCCGGACGGCACCCAGGCCTGGCTGTTAAAGCTTAGAAACAGTAAGCTGACCGATGATATACTTTTGGAGGAATTTTATGACAAAATTATAGGAAGCTATGCTTATGGGGAAAATTATTATATTATCCTGATCCATGCAGCCTATGACATCCCCCGCAAATCCTCAGACGGAACAGAGCTGTTTGATGCTTCAGATGATACCTACGAATATCTGCTGTGCAGCATCTGTCCAGTAAAACTCTCCAAAGCGGGGCTTTGCTACAACGCTGAGAAAAACAGCATCGAAGACCGGGTGAGGGACTGGCTTGTGGAGGCGCCTGCGGCAGGATTTTTATTTCCTGCTTTCCATGACCGCAATACGGATCTGCACAGTATGCTCTACTATACCAAGAACCCGGAGGTCCTGCAGCCGGCTCTGATGGAGGATGTCTTTGGATGCCGGGCGCCACTGTCCGCCAAAGAGCAACGGGAGACTTTTGGAGAGATGCTTTCGGAGACTTTGGGGGAATATTGTGACTATGACACAGTGATCAATATTCATGAGAATATCAATGAGATCGTCGAGGAAGCCAAAGAACAACCAGATGCACCTGTGCTTAGTAAAACTCAGGTCAAGGAGCTGTTGAGGCAGAGCGGGGCTGATGAAGAGGTCTTAGAGCATTTTGAAGAGCGGTATGACCAGACAGCGGGAGAGGAGACAGAATTTGTGGCTACTAATCTGGCGAGCCTGAAAGCGCTGGAAGTAAAGACGCCGGATGTAGTGGTGAAGATTCACCCGGAAAAGACAGATCTGATGGAGACGCGAATTATTGATGGAAGAGCGTATCTGATGATACAGATTGATGATCAGATTGAAGTTAATGGGGTTGTGGTGAAGGCGCCGGGGGTGGGGAAAGAGGACGGAATATCAGAGTCCGACAGCCGGGGGCTTTGACAAATGTCTGCATAGAATGTATCGGACAGTAGAGGGGATTGTTCGCCTCATTCGGACACAAGTGTCCGTCTGCGGCGTACAATCCCCTCTACTGTCCGCTCCAATCTACACAGCACTATTTGTCAAAGCCCCCGTCCGCCGGACTCTGATATTCCTGGGGTTGAAGGGCGGTGCCGCCTATTGGGTAATGTAATTTTTTTTGGACTGATATTTTGAGGGGTGATGCCTTATGAAAAAGATGCTATTTATTTTTTTGAAAGGGATGATATTTTTTTAGATATGGGGGAGAATAAGGGAAAAATAATTTTGGAGGGTTTTTGATGAGGATTTTATTTTATGATACAAAAAGTTATGATGAGTATTCTTTTACAAGGGAGCTTTCGGGGTATCCGGGGGTGGAGATTAAGTTTTTGAAGGCGGATCTGACGAGGAATACGGCGGAGCTTTCTCATGGGTATGATGCGGTGTGTGCGTTTGTTAATTCAGATATTGGGACGCAGACGGTGAGGATTTTGCATGATAATGGAATAAGGCTGATCTTGATGCGGTGTGCAGGATTTAATAATATTGATCTTGAAGAAGCACAGAGGCTGGGGATACGAATTTTGCGGGTTCCGGGGTATTCGCCGGAGGCGGTGGCGGAACATGCGATGGGGCTGGCTTTGATCGTGAACCGGAAGATGCATAAATCTTATCTGAAGGTGCGGGAAAATGATTTTAGTCTGGGCAGTCTGATGGGCTTTAATTTTTATCAGAAAACTGCTGGTATCGTGGGAACTGGCAAGATCGGCGCTGCTATGGCGCGGATCTGTTATGGATTTGGGATGAAGGTGCTTGCTTATGATGTGTATGAGAATCCGGATCTGAAAGATATTGTGACTTATGTGACGCTGGATGAGCTGCTGGCGCAGAGTGACTTGATCTCTTTGCATTGTCCTTTGATGGACAGTACGTATCATATCATCAATCGTGAGACGATACAGAAGATGAAGGATGGAGTGATCCTTGTCAATACCTCCCGCGGCGCACTGGTAAAGACAGATGATCTGATCGAGGGGATCAGGGCCAGAAAATTCTTTGGTGTTGGACTGGATGTCTATGAAGAAGAGGCTCCAAATGTCTTTGAAGACCGCTCAGATGAGATCCTGGAACATTCGGTCACTGCCAGACTTCTGTCGTTCCCCAACGTCATGATCACTTCTCATCAAGGCTTTTTCACCAGAGAAGCACTCTCGGCCATTGCAAAAACAACACTGGACAATGTAAAAGTATATGAGACTGGCGCCGAAAGTGCCAATGAAGTAAAAGCAAATTGACTTTATATGCGGCCTGGGAGTAAAATAGGAAAAAACAACCAGGAGGAGTATCAATCATGAAAATCATCGCAACAGACAAAGCCCCAGGGGCAATAGGACCTTATTCACAAGGATATGAAGTACAAGGGATGATCTACACATCCGGCCAGATCCCCGTAGATCCAGCCACCGGCAACATCCCCGAAGGTATCAGCGCCCAGGCCGAACAAAGCTGCAAAAACGTAGGCGCCATCCTAGAAGCCGCCCAAAGCAGCTTTGAAAAGGTCATCAAGACCACCTGCTTTCTGGCTGACATGGCCGATTTTGCCGCCTTCAACGAAGCCTACGCAAAATACTTTATCTCCAAACCCGCCAGAAGCTGCGTCGCCGTCAAAGAACTCCCCAAAGGCGTCCTCTGCGAAATCGAAGCCATCGCCCTAAAATAATAAGCCTCCGGCTCCGCCAGTCCCCCCCTTCAGCCTATCAGGCTCAGGTTCCCCCACCTGACAGGACAGCCTTTGGTCTGGTTCCGGCCCTGGCCTTGTGACACCGCAAGCGGCGGCTGCATCACGCCGGGGGTTCGCACAAAGAGTGCTGTGTAGATTGGAGCGGACAGTTTGACGTTTTTGTATGCCCCAGACGAACACATTTTACGTGTACGTCTGGGGCATACAAAAGCGGCGAACTGTCCGATACACTCTATGCAGACCTTTGTCGAACCCCCGGCGTGATGCAGCCGCCGCTTGCGGTGTCACAAGGCCAAGGCCGGAACCAGACCAAAGGCCGCCCTGTCAGGTGGGGGAACCGTCCCCCTCCTCCACCGGCAACCAAGCCTGTCCAAACTGCACTTCTTTAAACAGCGCTGTCAACCCCGTAATCTGCTTCAGCCTCAGAATCTCATCCTCATCCATCCCCAGATGTTTTGAGATCCATTTATCATTACGTCCTAGTTCATGCAGCTCTTTTATAATATTGCTCATCAAATCCACATTATGCGTTCCTCTTGCCCGGTTGTGCCGGATCGTACTCGCCATCCTCTGATCAATCGGTTTATCAATCACAGACACCGGCAGCATCCCATTTTCTCTCTCGTAGATATCCGAATGATCCAACATAATCCGATAGCGGTGAAACCCATCTACGATGATATATTCATCCTTCTCCTTATCATAATAGCAGACAATCGGCATCGTATACCCATCCTCTTTAATGCTGTCATACAACAGCTTCATCTCCGGCGGCGCCACGGTATTGGGATTATAAGTATTCGCTCTGATCTTCTTGATAGAAACAGGGATCACATGATAAACAGGACTTTTATTTTCCATAATTCATCTCCTCAATGCTCTTATATTTTTCTTTGATCGCATTCACCCTTCTCTGCTGCTCCCGGTTCATCCCAAATCCCATAAACCGGCAGATATGGTCATTTTTCAGGATACAGTAACACATCCTCTTCCAGCTGGGGATATCTTTTGTAGATTTGATATCATCTGTATCATCCGGAATACTGTCCAGAAAGATCACCCTGGACTTTTTATTCAGCGTATAATTGGACACCCCATTTCGCCGGATCTTATAACCATGCTCTTCCAGCTCCTGAATCGCTTCTTCATCCAGTCCTCCGCCAGTCTTGTGCCAAAACTCGATCGAAGTATTAAATTTGCTCACATAGTTATTGCGCAGTTTCGTAGGCAGCGTAGCCAGCAAAAAATTCGTATATTCTTTCCAGGTATAACCCTCCGGCAGAGTTATATTTCGATATCCCATCGCCTTCGTCCGCCCGTAGATACAGGCAAAATTAGCGCCTCTGACCCTACCCACCAGCTTTGTCCAGATCTCCGGGTCGATCACCCGGTACAAGTTCAGAGAATCCTTGGAATAATCATTAAAAGGCGAAGCGACACGCATCTGAGAGACTTTCAGCCCCGCCATATAATACAAGTCATATAGACGGTTATAATCATAATTGAATATGGAGATCGCATGCCAGACATCCTCTACCGTCCAGTCATATATAGGAGAAGCACACCAGACATCTTTGAACTGCCGGCTAATCCAGCACTGCCCTTTGTAGCCATATTTTTTATTGACAAACCCGCTATAACGCTGCAGGGACTCATCTGCCCGCATCCCCAGAAGACATACCGTCCGCTTCCCTCCATGGACCATGCGATACCAGCGCCCAAACTGCTTGGCCAGATCTTCCTGCGGCATCCGATAACGGTAGGTGCTCATCGGATTGTTCTTCATATTTATCACATAATCCTGATCCGGCATCTTGCGTACCCACTGCTCTTCCTTTGTATCATCCCAGGGATACCAGTACATCTCATAGCTGCTGAGCGCCGTACGCGTCGCCATGGGCAGACAGACCCAATAGATCTCTGCTTCGTCCTTATAGCGTTCCAGCGTCCGCTCCACATATTCTGTCGTCACGGTATACTGTGCCTCAAAATCCTGGTGAAATATTCCGATATTTTTCCATGGGTAATTACGTCTACGAAAATCCATCAATAGATCCAGCAAAAGGCCGCTGTCCTTCCCGCCAGAAAAAGAGATATAGATGTTGTCAAATTCATTAAACAGGAAATTAAACCGCTCCTGCAAGGCGTCATATACATTTTTCTCAATATATTCTTTTGTCATATTCTCACGATTTGATCAGCCCAGACAACAAGATCTCCACTTGCTTACGTTCTCTAAGAGTCTCCATCCAGCGCCTGGGGATATCCTGCACCCCATATAAGATCCCCGCCAGTCCGCCGGTCACACACGCTGTAGTATCCGTATCATCTCCAAGCAGCACTGCCCTCTTGACAGCTTCCTCATAGTCGGATGCTTGTCCCAAGATCATAAAAGCACTGCGCAGGCAGTCCACCACATACCCGGAGCCTCTGCCCTCCCATGGCTCATCCGGACGGATGCTCCATTCCAGCTCTTTTGCATACTCCGGCATCTCCTGATAAATCTCTCTTAACCGTCTGACTGCCTCTTCTATCGCATCTTGGGCGCCTCTTCCATCCAGCAAGTACAGAGCCGCAAGACAATACAGCGCACAGCACACCTGATTACAGATATTTCCATGGGTAATCAGACACTGCCTGTGGGCATCCAGTACCAACTGATGCTCTGAGATCTCCTGCTGACAGCCATGCCACAATACCAACGGCAGCACCCGCATCAGTGCACCATTTCCCTTTCCTTCCGGACTCAGCATCCCGCATTCCTCTGGAGGTACGCCCTTTCGGTACGCATGAAGCGCATATCCCGTCTGATTGCCTACATCAAACACCACATGATCCACCGCCCAGGTTCCTTCCTCATACCAAGAAGATAAAAAGGCTGCATAATTTTCAAGCGAAAACCCGTCTTTTTGTATCAGACTATCCAACAGACAAAGTGCCTGGGCACCATCATCTGACCAAGTCCCCGCCTCCACCTCTCTATACGTCTTTTGAAACCCGCAAGGCACCACCATCTCGATCTCTTCATAAGAAGGCAGCTCTTTCGCATCGCGAAACTCATAGGGAACTCCCAGTGCATCCCCCACCAACAGTCCAAACAGACCGCCCACTATCCGATCTCTGCGTTTCATCTGCCACACCCCCATTTAGAATATCCCTATTGTATCTTTTCCATAGGAAGATTGTCAATACTTCGTGAAAGAGGAATTTTGTAGTAACAGTTTAGCCATTTGTGTTATAGTTGCCAAGGTTGTTTCAAAGCTTTATAATAGTTGGCAGGGAGCCTGTCATATGACAAATATTTTAATGAAAAAAAGGATACCAAGATGACGCAACACAGCATCCTGCTAGTGGAAGACGACGAAGAGATCAGCGAAATGTTAAAAAATTATCTAACTGCGGAGAACTACCATGTGGTCTGTGCCTTTGACGGGCAGGAGGCTTGTATACAGTTTGACGCACATCCGTTCAGCCTGGTGCTTCTGGATCTGATGATCCCTAAGATCAGCGGCATGGACGTGATGCAGCATATCCGAAAAAACAGTGTGGTTCCAGTGATCATCCTCTCTGCCAAGGATACCGAGGCAGATAAGACACTGGGACTTGGTCTGGGTGCCGACGACTATATCACCAAACCTTTTTCTGTGCTGGAGGTCTTGGCAAGGATCAAAGCTAATATCCGAAGAGCCACCCAGTATGACCACGCCAAAGAGGAAGAACCCCAGCTTCTAAGCGCAGGAGAGCTGACCATGAATCTGTCGGACCATACGCTTACCAAAAAAGGAATTCCGATTGATCTGACTGCCAAAGAATATGAACTGCTAAAACTTCTGATGCAGAATCCCAAGCGAATCTATACCAAAGAGCAACTCTACCATCTGGTGTGGAAAGAAGCTTATTTTGGGGACGATAATGCAGTCAATGTGCAGGTCAGCAGGCTTCGCACAAAGGTAGAAGAAGATTCCCGCAATCCCAGATACATCCTTACAGTCTGGGGCATCGGCTATAAATTGGGAGAAGGATTATGAGAGATAAAAAGCTGCAGCCTGTCCATCAAAAGCTCAAAGAAATCATCGACAATGACAGTGAAGAACGAATCCATATTTTTACCGATAATAAGGAACTGATCAAACTATCTGCACAGATCAACCGCCTGTTAGACACTCATCAGAAAGTAAAAGCTGACTACCGCCGTTCTCTGCTGGCTTCCAAAAAGATGCTCTCCAATATCTCTCACGACATCAAGACACCCATGACCGTTCTTCTGGGATATTTGGAAATTATGCAGCTTCAGGGAGTCACCGATGAACTGCTGCAAAAGACCCAGCAAAAAGCAGAGAGCGTGATGGAGCTGATCAACCAGTTTTTCAGCCTGGCCAAGATCGAATCCGGCGATCAAAAGATCGAGCTTTCCAAGGTCAATATCTGCGAGAGCTGCCGCTCTGGCATCCTGGATTTTTATGAAGTCCTGACCAACCAATCCTTTCAAGTGGAAGTCCAGGTTCCGGAGACTCCTATCTATGTCTGGGGCAACGCAGAAGCCATCGAACGCATCTTATCCAACCTTTTCTCCAATGCGGTCCGCTATGGGGCTGATGGGTCCTATATGGGCCTTTTTCTAAGGACTGACGAGAGACATGTCTTAGTGGAAGTGGTGGATAAGGGAAAAGGGATAGAAAAAGCCTTTGCAGACCGTGTCTTTGACCGCCTGTTTACCATGGATGATTCCCGAAACCGCAACGTGCAAGGAAATGGACTAGGACTCACCATCGCCAAAAATTTAGCCCTTAAGATGGAAGGTGATCTTACTTTAGACAGTAACCCAGGAGTCAAGACCACATTTACCATTCAGTTAAAAAAATATCCCATTTAAAGCCAATGAAAGAAATATGTAAGATTTGTGCAAGAGTTTTGAAAAGCAAAGCCGTTACAATGGTAGCAGGTAGCAAAAAACAGCAAATAGGAGAAGCGTATGTCTTATTTATTACAGACCAACCATCTTACCAAAACCATTGGCGGAAAAGACCTGGTGAGAGATGTCAGCCTGCATCTAAAAAAAGGAGAGATCTATGGATTCCTTGGCCCAAACGGCGCCGGCAAGACGACCATGATGAAGATGCTTTTAAACCTTTGGAAACCCACCAGCGGAAATATCAAGATCTTTGGAGAGATCTTAACTCCCCGCTCCTACGAAGTGCTAAAACGTATGGGCGCCATGATTGAATTTCCCACATTTTATGAACATATGACAGGATATGAAAATCTGTCTCTGCACTGTGACTACATGGGATATTATCAGCATGGCAGCATCGAAAAAGCCTTAGAGATGCTGCATCTGTCAGATGCTGTCAACAAACCCGTACGAGAGTATTCTCTGGGCATGAAAGAGCGCTTAGGCATCGCAAGAGCCGTTCTGTGCAGACCAGAACTCTTAATCCTCGATGAACCCACCAACGGACTTGATCCGGCAGGGATGAAGCAGATCCGAGATCTGTTAAAGATGCTTTGCTTAGAATACCAAGTCACCATCTTGATCTCCAGTCATATCCTTTCAGAGATCGAGAGCGTTGCAGATACCATTGGCATCATCCACCATGGACAGATGAAAAAAGAGATCAGCATGAAAGAGATCGAAGAGAAGACTCTAGCTTATATCGAACTCTCTGTATCCAATACCAAAAAAGCTGCCTATACACTCAGTGAGATCTTAGGTCTTTCCAATTTTAAGATCTGGGAAGATGGAAAAATCCGGATCTATGACGGGCAGATCTCTACGCAGGAACTATCCAGGACACTGGCACTTCAAAATGTTCCGGTGACTGCACTCGGACAAAAATCAGAGACATTGGAAGATTACTTTTTAAAATTAACCCAGGAGGGGGATACATCATGTGGAAATTGATTCGATTAGAGTGGAAGAAAAATAACATGCAAAAATATTTAGTAAAAGCCGTGGTTATGGCAGCGCTTCTTGGCCTGTTTGTATTTGCACTGGCCTATCTGGGGATTGCCACAGACCCGGATACGGGAATGGTGGATGCTGCACCGGGAAAAGATACCATCTCCTCATCTATTGAACTGTTTACCAGTATGGCATATCTGCTCTTTACCAGTGTGATGCTCTCTTCTTTTATCGTTAAGGCATACAAAAACAAGACGATGGATCTGATGTTCACCTATCCCATCCGGCGGCAAAAGATCCTGCTGTCGCAGATGCTGGCGGTATGGCTCTTTGCTTTTGCCGCACTGGTACTGACCAAGCTGTTTCTCTATGGATGTATCCAGGTTGGTTCTCTGTATATGGTATCTGCCTTTCCTCTGGATTTTGATATGCTGTGCCTTATGTTCTATGTACAACTGTTATTAAAAGCAGCCGTCATTGTTACAATGGGATTTATCGCCCTGTTTGTGGGGCTTGCCATGAAGTCGTCCAACGCGACCATTGTCACCTCTTTTTTACTGATTTTTCTGACGCAGGCAAATGTGGGAGATTTTACCCTGTCAGATCAAGCAATCTTTCCTCTGATCCTGACAGCAGTCTCACTTCTCTTTATGTTTCTATCAATCTGTAAAGTGGAACAAAAAGATCTTATGTAATCACAACAGGACAAACATGTGATGGATATTCAAAATCTGACCACATTTATCATGGAAATCCTTGAAACCATCGCCTTTCCAACGTCCAGTGTCTGAACACATAACGGTGCCTTCCTGTTGGTATCCATTGCCAGACCGACCACTCTGGAATCAAAACAGTCAAAAACAGCAGAAACATACAGTTTTCCATCACTGGCTTTGATCTCTGTTATATCTGTAACACATTTTGTCAGCGGCTCCTCTGCATGGAAATCACGTTTTAACAGATCGTCTGATTTTCTGGCT
>CAJUGG010000099.1 GCA_910585995.1 uncultured Lachnospiraceae bacterium | reverse complement strand
TCTACGACCTCTCCTGTTCTGATAGTTTTTAACGAATCTTCCAGCATTTGTTCAAAACTTAGTTCAGACATCCTTTTTGAACCTCCTCAATAATTTTCTTTGGGGTGGAAGCCCCTGCTGTAATACCTATTAGCCCAGTAGATCGTAATACTTCTAAATCCAGGTCTTTGACGGTCTGTATATAGTAAGTATTCTTGCACTCTTTTCTACAAATCTCAAATAGCTTCTGTGTATTTGAACTGTGGCTGCCGCCAATCACAATCATGGCGTCTACTTCTGCTGCAATCCGGCGTGCTTCGACCTGTCGTTCTTCCGTCGCATTGCAGATTGTATTTACAACAACTCTATCATACCTCTTTTTATCAAGAATTTCAACTAAATCTTTAAATTTCTTGTAGTTAAATGTCGTTTGTGAAACTACGCAGAGAGGAGCTGGTGAAAAGATCTTAAATTTCTCCGCTTGTTCTGTGGTTTCCAGCACATAGGCCTTGGTATGACACCATCCTTTGATTCCTTCTACTTCCGGATGTTTATCATTTCCAATGATGATAATCTGTTTCCCAGCTAAACTCTCTTTTTCCACGGTCCTGTGAATCTTGCGCACAAAGGGGCAGGTGGCATCCACACACTGAAGCCCTTTTTCCCGCAGGATCTCATAGATCTTGCGTCCCACACCATGAGAGCGGATGATCACAGTGCCTTCTGTCAGAGCTTCTAATTCCTGCTGGCTGTTTAGCACTTTGACGCCTTTTTGCTCCAGATCCTGTACCACCACCTCATTATGGATAATCGGACCATACGTATAGATTGGGCGCATCCCTTTTTCGATCTGTTCATAGACCGTATCCACTGCCCGCTGTACTCCAAAACAAAATCCGGCGCTCTTTGCCACCTTTACCTGCATAAATCCAAGATCCTTTCCACGACTTCTTCAATCGTCAGACCAGAAGAATCCAAAAGTACGGCATCTTCTGCCTGCCTAAGAGGTGAATGTTCTCTGTGCATATCCCGATAATCCCGCTCTTTGATATCCTGCTCTATCTGTTCTATATCTGCTGTCTCACCCTTTTCCAGCAGTTCCAGATAGCGGCGCTTTGCTCTGGTATGGCTGCTGGCCGTCAGATAGATCTTCACATCTGCATCCGGCAGCACCACCGTCCCGATATCCCGGCCATCCATCACTACATCTGCGGTTTTGGCAAGTTTTCTCTGAAGCTCCACCAGCTTTTCCCGTACCGCCGGCACTGCAGAAGAGTAAGAAGCCATATTGCCCACTTCCTCTGTCCGAAGATATGCATTGACATTTTCCCCATTCAGAAGAACCACCTGTTCTCCATGCTGGTATTCAATGGAGATCTCCGCCTGCATACAGGCTTTGCTGATCTCTTCGGTATCTTCGGGTGCAATCTTCTGCCGGATCAGATACAGGGCCATCGCCCGGTACATGGCTCCGGTGTCCACATATATATAATTTTTCTCTCTGGCAACTCGTTTTGCGATTGTACTCTTTCCCGCCCCTGCAGGTCCGTCAATTGCCAAATTAAATCCATGTTTCATCATTATATTCCTCCCACATGTAATGCAGCTGCCGCAGCCGTCGACCAAGCGATCTGCAGATTGTATCCTCCGGTCACCGCATCCACATCCAGCACTTCTCCCACAAAATACAGTCCAGGAACTTTCTTTGCTTCCATAGTCGCAGGATCAATCTCTTTAACAGATACGCCTCCCTTAGTGATCACAGCCTCATGATACCCCCGAAGTCCTGTAATCGTCAATTCCAATTCTTTCATACAGTGTAAAAACCGTCCCCGCTCTTCTCTAGTAATCTCATTGACTCTCTTATCCGCAGAGATCTGACAGATCAGAGGGATCACCGGAATCATCTTGGCCGGGAAGAAAGCAGACAAAAGATTCTTAAACTGCCTGTTTTTTCCCTGTTCAAATTCTCTTAGAATCCTGGCTTCTAACTGTTCCTTCGATAAAGCTGGTTTTAGATCCAGAAGCAGTCTTAATTCTTTTTGACAGATCTTCCTGGCACATACACTGCTGGCAGATAAGATCACAGGGCCGCTCACTCCAAAATGAGTAAACAGCATCTCTCCAAAGTCCTCATACAAGACCTTTTTTCCATCCAGAATCCGAATGGAAATATTTTTCAGTGCCAGTCCCTGCAGCTCTTTGATAAATGATTCCTTCATATTAAAAGGAACCAGAGATGGCACAGTCTCTGTCACACGAAGTCCCATCTTCTCTGCAAACAGATAGCCGTCCCCACTAGACCCGGTACTTTCATAAGAGAGTCCGCCTGTGGCTACGATCACTGCATCGGCTTTTTCTGTCCTTCCATCCGCTAACTCTACTGCAAATCCATCCGCTTCCTTTGAGATCTCTTTTACTCTGCAGTTAAGATGGACCTCTACTCCTGCCTGCTTCATGGCACGACGCAGCGTATCTAGCACATCCCCGGAACGGTCTGACAGAGGAAATACCCGATTTCCCCGCTCCACCTTCAGTTTTAGCCCTTCCTTTTCAAAGAATCCCATCACATCCTGGTTGGTAAATCCATAGAATGAACTGTATAAAAACTTGGGATTGCTTTTCACACTTGCCAAAAGCTCTTCCATCTCACAGGCATTGGTCAGATTACACCTGCCTTTTCCTGTAATATACAGCTTTTTCCCCAATTTTTCATTTCTCTCGTATACATGTACGTTTTGTCCACGTCTTGCCGCCAATACAGAAGCCATCATTCCGGCGGCTCCGCCGCCGATCACAGCAATCTTCATGCTATAGCATCCTTTCTATTCTATGAACATATGCCCGCAGCAGGCGTAAAAAGACTCCCGCCAAGCCGCGCGGGAGTCCTTACAAACAGATTACACGGGATATGCTCCATTTTCAGTATCTGCAACGGTAGCATCCACTTTTGTCTTCTGGGCTTCTCTGTATTTAAAGAAATCCATAGCCACCTGCGGGAACAGCGCGTAGGATAAGACATCTTCATCCTGCTCTTTGTACTGCGCCATCTCAGCCTCTAATGTGGACAACTCATTGCCTACCAGATCGGCCGGACGACAGGTGATGATCTCTTCGTCTCCGATACATTTTTTCTGTACTTCTGGATTAAAGGGTTTTACCGTCCTTCCATAATGTCCGGAGAGAACTGCCTTGGTTTCTTTTGTCACCATCTTATAGCGCTCGCCCATCAGTACGTTAAACACTGCCTGCGTACCTACAATCTGCGAAGACGGTGTAACCAAAGGACACTCGCCCAAGTCCTGACGTACACGCGGAACTTCCTCTAATACCTCGTAGTATTTATCCTCCGCATGCTGCTCTTTTAACTGAGAAGTCAGGTTGGACAGCATACCGCCCGGCACCTGATACAATAAGGTCTTGATATTGACGCCTAAGTTCTTCGGATTTAACAGACCGCTGTCCAAAGCCTCATCCCGGATCGGACGGAAATAATCTGCGATCTCTGCCAACAGGTTCTGATCAAATCCAGTATCATATGGGGTTCCTTTAAAGGTCTCCACCATAACCTCTGTAGCCGGCTGAGACGTGCCCAGTGCAAACGGCGACATCGCACAGTCGATGACATCTACACCAGCCTCTACCGCCTTCAGATAGGTCATAGAAGCCACACCAGACGTATAGTGGGTGTGCAGTTGAATCGGGATGCGCACGGTCTCTTTAAGAGCCGTAACCAGCCTGGTTGCCTCATAGGGAAGCAGAAGGCCGGCCATATCCTTGATACAGATGGATTGTGCACCCATATTTTCGATCTCTTTGGCAATATTGGTCCAATACTCTAATGTATAAGCATCTCCTAATGTATAAGAAAGGGCGATCTGTGCATGTCCGCCTTCTTTATTAGAAGCGTTTACCGCAGTCTCCAAGTTGCGAAGGTCATTCAGACAGTCAAAGATCCGGATGATATCGATGCCATTCGCAATGGACTTCTGTACAAAATACTCCACCACATCATCGCCATAAGGACGATATCCCAGGATATTCTGTCCGCGGAACAGCATCTGCAGCTTAGTATTTTTCACTCTTGCTTTGATCTGTCTTAAGCGCTCCCATGGGTCTTCTTTTAAGAAACGAAGAGAAGCATCAAACGTAGCGCCTCCCCAGCACTCTAAAGAATAATAACCAACCTGATCGAGCTTCTCGACGATCGGAAGCATCTGTTCTGTTGACATACGTGTCGCAATCAGAGACTGATGTGCGTCACGCAAGATCGTCTCAGTAATTTTAATAGGCTTTTTTGCCATATCAATAATCATATTGTCATCCTCCTTACATTACACCAAAGATCGCCATAAACGTACCCGCTGCCACGGCAGTACCGATTACGCCTGCCACATTCGGACCCATCGCATGCATCAGAAGGAAATTGGTAGGATCTGCCTCTGCTCCAACTTTCTGAGATACACGGGCTGCCATTGGCACCGCGGATACACCTGCAGAACCAATTAATGGATTTACCTTGCCTCCTGTTACTTTGCACATCAGTTTTCCAAACAGCACACCTGCTGCCGTACCAAAACAAAAGGCCACAAGACCTAACACTACAATCTTAATCGTATCCCAGTTCAGGAAAGCCTCTGCACTGGTGGTCGCACCCACAGATGTTCCCAAAAGGATTACTACGATATACATCAACGCATTGGATGCCGTCTCCGTCAACTGACGAACCACACCACTCTCTCTGAACAGATTGCCAAGCATCAGCATACCAACCAAAGGAGCTGTGGTCGGAAGGATCAAAGACACGATAATGGTAACGATAATCGGGAACAGAATCTTCTCTAGTTTGGACACCGGACGAAGCTGTTCCATCTTGATCTTACGCTCTTTCTCTGTAGTCAGAAGCTTCATAATCGGCGGCTGGATAATCGGAACCAAGGACATATAAGAATACGCCGCTACCGCAATCGGACCCATGATAGCGGTCTGCTGCAGCTTACCTGCCAAAAAGATCGAAGTAGGTCCGTCAGCACCTCCAATAATGGAGATGGCTGCCGCTGCCTTGTCGCTGAATCCAAGAGCCATCGCGCCCAGATACGCGGCAAAGATACCAAACTGTGCCGACGCGCCCAACAGAAAGCTCTTGGGATTGGCAATCAGCGGACCAAAGTCTGTCATGGCACCTACACCCATAAAGATCAACGAAGGCAGGATCGCCCATTCATCCATCAAATAGAAATAGTGAAGAAGTCCTCCCACGCCGTTGGAAGAATCTTCAATACTAAGCATAATATCCGGGTAGATATTCACCAAAAGCATACCGAAAGAAATCGGAACCAGAAGAAGAGGCTCATATTCTTTTGCGATAGCCAGATAAAGGAACACACATGCAACGGCAATCATCACATAATTGCCCCAGGTCAGGTTAAAAAACGCCGTCTGGTGCACGAGGTTTTCCAAAGTATCCGCAATATAACTCATGTTGTAACCTCCAATGATTTACTTTTCACTAGTTCATGGTAGCCAATACATCACCGGATTCCACTGCACCGCCTACTGCTACATCAATACTTGCCACAGTTCCGTCTTCCGGAGCCACCACCGGAATCTCCATCTTCATCGCTTCCAAAATAATAATCGGATCGCCGCTCTTTACCTGCTGCCCCACGCTTGCCTCGATCTTAAACACTTTGCCAGGAACCGAAGCCGTCACTTCGATCGCTCCGGATTCTCCGCCTTCTGATGCTGCTGGAGCCGGTGCAGGCGCTGCTGCCGGAGCTGGTGCAGCCGGTGCTTTAGGAGCTGCTGCGCGTACAGGAGCGCTTCCAGCGCCGCCTTCTTCTACAGTTACATCATATACAGTTCCATTTACAGTAATGGTATAATTTTTCATCTTCCTATTCCTCCTGATTGATTCTCAATTAATACTTTTTCCATGTAGATGATTCTGCACGCCTGATCGAGCGAACCACAAAGCCGTCGGATGAAGTCCCGGTATAGGCACAGATCGCCGCCGTAATGGCTGCCACTAACTCTTTGTCGTCCACCAGATTTTCTTTTGTCTGTGGTTTCGCTGCCGGTCTTTGCACCGGTTTCTTTGGCTTTGGCTTTGGTGCCGGAGCTGGCGCTTTTTGCACCTGATTGCCTGGGATAAAATTAAAGCAGTAGATCACCAGGCTTATAAAGATCAATACGATAAACACTGTTCCCATACCCAGGATTGTGTTCATGGCTGCTTTTTGCAGGATCTCTCCTGTACTGTAAGTGGGGTCTAACGTTGCAGACTCGATAATTCCCCTCTTATTAAATACCATTGACAAAGTTGCCGTCCGGTTTTCATAAGTCAGATTCGCCACGATGGTAACTTCATCTCCTTTGATCTCCATGGGTTCAAATCCATCCTGGGACTGAAATGCTCCCAACTCCTCCATGGAGCCAAGATAGCCTGCATATGCTGACTTTAAAGAATCTGCGTTAAAGCAGCCCCAAAGATATCCCATGGTCCGATAATTCTTAATATTTTCCTCCAGAACTTCCGTATCCGCTTCTGCGATCTGCGTCAGTTCTTCTGGCGTGCTGCCGTTCCAGTCCTCCACCAAAGCCGCAGTCACGGTCTGAAGATACTCTTCATCGAATGGAAGTTCCGTCGAAGTCACCGCGGTACTGCCACAAGCCGTGAGTCCCAGCATCGATACAGCAAACACCAAAACTGCAAGGATTTTTCTAATATTTTGTCTCATATGATCCACCTCGCTTTAAACGGTTCCATGTTTTTTACTCGGACGGTCTTCTCTCTTGGTAAACAACATTTCAAATGCCCCAATCACATATTTTCTGGTGTCCTTTGCCTCAATCACCGTATCCACATAGCCTCTCTTAGCTGCGGATTCCACATTGTTTTGAAGCTTTGCATACTCTGCTGCCTTTTCTTTTTGCTCCTGCGCATCAGATCCTGCATACATGATCTTGGTTGCCAGCTTCGCATCCATCATGCCAATCTGTGCACTCGGCCATGCATAGACAAAATCTGCGCCTAAGCCCTTGCTGTTCATAGTCACATAGGCACTGCCATACGCCTTGCCAGTCACCACGTTTACTTTAGGAACCGAGGCATCTGCAAAGGCATAGGTCAGAGCCGCGGCTGCTTTTGCAATCTTTTTCTCGGTACATTTGGACGCCTTAAAGCCAGTGGCGTTGGTAAGGGTCAGGATCGGGATATTAAAAGAGTCACAGAATTTCACAAATTTTGCCGCCTTCTCGCAGCCTCTCGCTGACAGTTCCGGCAAAAATTCTTCTGCGCGGTTGCCTTCTGCATCATATAATGCGGTACGGTTCGCCACAGCGCCAACGGTTGTCCCGTTCAATTTGATAAATCCAGTAACCATATCTTTTGCATAGTCTGCTTTTGTCTCAAAAAACATATGCGAATCAGAGATCATGGAAAGAGCCAGTGCCGGATCCTGGGCAGAAGCCTCTAATCCTTCACATTCTCTGTTTAAATCATCTTCACATTCCATATAAGACAGATCATCTTCATTGTTCGCAGGGAGAAGCATAATCAGTTCACGGATCTTTGCAATCAGCTCTGCTTCCTCGGCAACCACATCCACGATACCTGCCTCTTCACTCTGAAATGCCGCAGAAGCCGTATCACATTTGGATACTTCATTGCCTTCTAACGCGTTGGGAGAATTGACAAACAATCTTGCTTTTTTGCTCTCCATAAAGGTAAAATCCGACATAGCCGATGCCACTGCCATACCGCCGCCGCAGCTGCCAAATACTGCAGTGATCTGCGGAATCAGCCCGGAAGCCATCGCCTGCTTCAGATAAAGCTCTCCAAATGCGTTGAGTGCATCCGAAGCTTCCTGCAGTCTTAAACCTGCACAATCCACAAGACCGATAACCGGCGCGCCCATCTTCATTGCCATATCATAGATCCGGACAATCTTCTTTGCATGCATCTCGCCCATAGAGCCTCCTAATACGGATGCATCCTGGCTATACACATACACAAGGCTACCACCTATAACACCATGTCCAGTAATGACTCCGTCTGATGGCGTGTCGATGTTGTTCATGTTAAAATCGGTCGAACGGGCTGTCACAGCTGCACCAATCTCAACAAAGCTGTTCTCGTCAAGCACAGCAGTAATTCTGCCTCTTGCCAAGGTTTGTGCTGTTTTACTCATTTTTACTCCTCCATTTATATTAGTTAAAGTGAAACCAAGTTCCGCCGATTCTAATTGTAGCAACTCATGGGGGTTTTTTCAAGCTATTTTTTTCTGTATGACAAATTTTTCACAGATTAAGCCTAATCTTTTTGTTGGTAATCGAAAACAATCTGTGGTATGATATACGGGATTTTATAAAATAATATGGTTAGGAGTCAAAAATCGCATGTCAAAAGCAGAATATATAAAAGCCAGAAAAAAAGCGCAAAAGACCTACCGCACCCAACTGCTTAAGGGTACATATCCCTATTTGCAGGCATTAGATGATATCGTATCTTTTGCGGAGATTGTCTCAGAAGTGGATCTAGGACTTGTGGAGATCCCGTTAGACGCCGTGGTAGGCACCAAGACTGCCGGCCGGAAACAGGCGTTTGCCAGCAACTTTATGCCCCTGTTGGATGACAGCACCGAATTTGCCGGCAAATGGATCTCCTTATACAATGCACATATCGAGGAAGGGATCCGTGACCCTATCAAAGCTGTGGAATTTATGAATCGTTTTTATGTGGTAGAGGGAAATAAACGTGTCAGTGTACTGAAATATGTGGATGCCGTCAGTATCCAGGCCCATGTGACCAGACTCGTACCTCAGAAAAACGATTCCAAAGAAAATCACATCTATTATGAATTTATGGATTTTTACAAGATGTCTGAGATCAACTATCTGACCTTTAGCCAGGAAGGATGCTATACAAAGCTGCTCACCCTCTTGGATAAAACCATGGACTCTCCCTGGAGCGATGATGAAAAGATGGATTTTCGCTCGGCTTTTACTCATTTTTTGGATATTTACAAAGAAAAAGGAGGGCTTAAGCTCCCTCTCACGCCGGGAGACGCTTTTTTAACCTATCTGAATATCTACGGATATGAAGATCTGTTAAAAAAATCTTATGCAGAACTTCGGGAAGAACTCCCGGCCATCTGGAAAGATTTTGAGATCTATCCGGCCAAAAGAAGTGTGGAGCTTGTGACTGCACCAGAGAAAAAATCTGACGAAAAACCACGGATGACCCGGATTCTTTCACTGCCTTCTGCGCCTCTTCACATTGCCTTTATCCATGACCGGACGCCAGAAGAATCCAGTTGGACCTACAGCCACGAGTTAGGACGCCATTATCTGGAAGACACGTTTGCAGGCAATGTGATCACCTGTTCCCAGATCGCCGGCAAAGACCCGGAGGAAAGCAGCGAGGTCATCAAAAAAGCCATTGAGGCCGGCAACACCATTATCTTCACTACAAGCCCCAAGCTTTTAAATGCCAGCGTGAAAGCCGCGTTAAAATATCCTTCCATCCGCATCCTGAATTGTTCCCTAAATTCCTGTTTCGGGCATCTTAGAACTTACTACGGGCGGATGTATGAAGCCAAATTTTTAACTGGTATCCTGGCCGGCATCCTAAGTCCGGAGACTTCCATTGGCTATCTGGCCGACTATCCCATCTATGGTTCTACGGCCAGCATCAACGCTTTTGCACTTGGTGTACGCATGGTCAACCCGGATGCCCGGATCTATCTGGAATGGTCCTGTGTCAAGGACAACCGCATCGCTGCCTATTTTGATGCCCGTCATATCTCCTATGTCTCCGGACAGGATCTGTTGACACCAGGACATGGCTCCAGACAGTTTGGCCTCTACGATGTCCGGGACGGCGAGATCACCAATGTTGCCATGCCTGTATGGCACTGGGGAAAATTTTATGAGCGTATTATCAAAAGCATCTTAAATGGAACTTGGAAAAAGGGAGATACGCAGAAAAAAGACAAATCCATCAATTATTTCTGGGGCATGTCGTCCGGAATGATTGACTTGATTCTCTCCAAACACGTTCCTTCCAATACCCAGCAGCTCTTAGAGATGATCAAAGGCCAGATCAGTACAGGCGCTTTCCATCCGTTTTCCTGTGAGATCTACTCTCAGGACGGAACGCTTCGAAATGCCAAAGGCTCGGTTCTTGAAGAATACCAGATCGGCTCTATGGACTGGCTGCTCGACAATGTCTGCGGCACGTTCCCGGCCTATGAGACTTTGACCGATGAGGCCAAACGAATCGTCCGGCTGCAGGGTGTTGGAAAATATCAGGAACTGGGTGAGATCCGATGAAAATATTGTTACTTGCAGATAAGGAGTCCCCTTATCTATGGGACTATTTTGACAAAAGTAAACTGGAGGGGATCGACTTGATCCTCTCCTGCGGCGATCTGCATCCCCACTACCTGTCGTTTCTCGCCACCTTTTTCCAGGGTCCTGTATTATATGTGCATGGAAACCATGACGAATGTTACAAGAAGACACCGCCGGAAGGTTGTATCTGCATCGACGGTACGCTGTATGAGCACGAAGGGGTGCGGATCTTAGGGCTTGGCGGTTCGATGCGCTACAAGACCGGAGAGCACCAGTACACGCAAAAACAGATGAACCGGCGGATCTTTAAGCTGAAATTCTTACTCTGGCGCAAAAAAGGATTTGATATTCTTTTAACACACTCTCCCGCCTGGCAGCTAAACGATGGAAAAGACCTTCCTCACAATGGATTCAAGGGCTTTTTATACTTAATAGAAAAATATGCTCCGCGCTATTTTATCCACGGCCACGTCCATCTGTCTTATGGTCCTGGTCTCAAACGCATCAGTGCCTATCAAAACACCACAGTCATCAATGCCTATGAGCGTTATATTATTGAACTGTAAGTATGTTTTTTCCCAGCCATTTTTTGACAATGCGCTCTAAGCACCATACATAGTCAATTGTCCGGGAATCGTCTTCTATATAGATCGGAAACAAATCCAGCACTTCTCCGTTGAGATAATAGACTACGGTTCCCACCATCTCTCCTTTTTCCACCGGAGCCTGCAAGGTATCCGGCATCAGAATATCCATCTGAAATTCATCTCCTTCTTTTAGCAAAAGTTCCCGGCGCTCCACATCCGAGGAAGTTCTCACCGTATCCACCTGCCCATCCACGATATGTACAGGACCCAAAGTAATCGTATCCTCTCCCACTGTCTCTCTATGGAACTGTTCAATCCCATAGTTCATCAGTTTGGTAGTATCCGACCATTTCCAGGTCTTATGATTAGGCCATCCACAAGCCAGCACCACAGCAATCAGCCGTTTGCTGTTACGTTCCAATGCCCCCACATAACAATATCCGGCTCCATTGGTAAATCCCGTCTTTCCGGTCAGCGCCCCTTCCATCATATTTAAAAAGGCATTTTTATTCGTTACCGTAAAACTTCTGGTTCCTTCTAGATCTGTAAAAGACCAGGAAGGCTCTCTGGTAATCGTCAGAAACTCATCCTGCTGCATACAACAGCGCATAATCCTGGCGAGATCTTCTGCTGTGGTGGAATGGGTTCCGACTTCATCTTGCGCATCCAGTCCATTCGGGGTAATAAAATAGGTATGATAGCACCCCAGATCTCTGGCCTTTTGGTTCATCATAGAAGCAAACCCTTCCACGCTGCCGCCCACATGCTCTGCAATCGCCACTGCGGTGTCATTGTGGGATTCCAGCATCAGGGAGTAGCACAGATCCCTTAAACGGTACTTCTCACCTTCCCGTATATTCAATTGTACATCCGGCATGGAAGCGGCATAAGAAGAGACTTCTACTGTACCTTCCAGGTCTGCGTTTTCCAGTGTTACCAAAAGTGTCATAATCTTTGTCGTACTCGCCATGGGAAGCTGTTCTGTCCCATTTTTCTCAAACAAAATCCTGCCCGTATCCGCATCCATCAAAACAGCTGCGCGGGCATACAGATCTGAGGGTTCTCCCTCGGCACAGACCCTCGCACCCAGAAGCAGTAAAAGACATAAAAATAAGGAAAGAAATTTTTTCATAATAAGTCCTAAAATGGCTTTTTATAATGTATGCAAAGGGGCGAGTATTCATACGAGGGAAGCGGAACGAAGACGGGAGGAAGTAGGGGAAAGGGACGGAGCCGCCGCCTGGGGCTTGTGGGCTGGTACAAATGTCTGCATAGAGTGTATCGGACAGTGCACGCATATTGTACGCCTCATATCGGACACAAGTGTCCGTCTGCGGCGTACAATATGCGCACACTGTCCGCTCCAATCTACACAGCACTATTTGTACCAGCCCACAAGCCCCAGGCGGCGGCTCC
>CAJUGG010000098.1 GCA_910585995.1 uncultured Lachnospiraceae bacterium | reverse complement strand
GTGGGTACTCTCTCCTCCGATGGGCAGCTTCGTCCCATCCAGATGACCGACTCCGGTCTGCAACACATCCTCTCCGGTTCCATGATAGACACCAAGGCGAATATTGATCTTAGGGATGGACAAATATCCCATCACTCCATCACCTGCTGCATTTAACACTTTCCAATAAGCAGTGCCCTTAAGATCTCCAGCCAATGAACCAAATACATCTCCATACAGATTATTTTTTTCCAGTGTCTCATTAAAAGCTCTCGCAGCCTCCCACTCCCGGCTGTGATCCTCTGGTTCCATCTGTGACACAGTCTCTTCATAAGTGGAGATCAACTGGCTCTGGCGGTAAGTGTTCCATTGATCTGATATCGTAGGATAGGTCAATATTCCAAAACCAGCTAAAAACAGAAGGGCAAGGATAAGATTCATCAATGTTCGTCTCATATTTCCTGATCCTGTCTCTCTGGTGAATTGTCTGTTCCTCTGTTAGACCCTCGATTGACTTTTTTATCGTAAAGATACAAAAGAAAAATAAAGATCCCCGTAGCCGCAAGCCCCACAATTACCCATAATAGATAATTCGTGTGCAGACTAGGTCCCAAGAAATCTGAAGCTGCTACTGTCTCATCCTCAACTTCTTCATAAGGCACCCGATAGCCCCGCACTAAGAGACGATGACTGTTGACTCCATATGGCGTACAAGTCAGAAGTGTCACCAAGTCTTTTCCATCTTCAGCTGCAAGGGCACTCGTATCTTCTGGTTCCACCACAGAGACTTGATCCACTTTGTAGCAAAGTACATCATCAAGTATATATAACAGGAAACAATCCCCTTCTGTCAGTCGGTCAAGATCTGTAAAAAGTGCTGCACTTGGAAGACCACGATGGGCAGAAATCACGGCATGATTGCCCTCACCTCCTACAGGAAGCGAACTTCCTTCCAGATGACCCGCCGCTGTCTCTAAGATTTTTTCGCCTGTTGTATGAAAAATAGGAAGCTTCACCTGAATTTTAGGTATCTCCACATACCCCATCATCCCATCGCCTGTCAAGTTTAGACAGGACATATACTCCTCATCTGCTTCCTCAGAATCCTTTGCCGCAGCAAAAGAATCTGGAAGAATGTAAGGTTTTAAAGCCTCATTGTAATCTAATGCCTGATTTTTTTCTGTGATATAATCAATGGTTCCTGCTGCTTCCTGTTCTGCGACTGCTTCATCATACGTAGAGATCAGCTTACTTTGTCGATATTCATTCCACTCATTGGATACCAATGGGTACAGCAGCAAGGACAAACCGGCTAAGAATAAGATTGGAAATATAAGAAATGTATAATTTTTTTTCATCCGGACTCTCCTTGTTGTTGTAATATATTTTCGTTGTTTTTTCACGAACATCAGGGCGGGCTTGCCGCCCTGATATCTGTCTTATGTATCAGTTATTTTGCAGATTTTCTGCGGGTTGCAAAGTACAGACCTGCTGCGATAATCATGATCGCACATCCACCAAAGGTGAAGATCGTTGTACCGATGCCACCAGTGGATGGAAGCATAGCAAGTTTAGTATTTGGAATGTCTGCAACAGTTCCTGTTCCACCATCAACTTCTGTTATATCAGTTACCGTTCCAGAACCTGGACTCTGATCTTTTTTTACTGAACTTGTTGTTGTAGTTGCTTCTGTTTTCACATATGCAGCAGAGAGTGTCTTACCTGTTGCTTCTACTGTAGCCTTTTCATCCATTGCGTAAAACACATTGTCTTTATCCAGCCATCCAACCTGTTTAGGACTCTTAGCCTCATTAGTATTTGTTGTATATTCTGTTCTTGTTACAGTTCCAGTGATTGTCGTTGTAGCAGTAGTCCATTGCGCTGTAGCTTTATATACTTTATCACTTAAACTATATCCTGTTGGTGCCTGAATCTCTTTGATATAATAGTCTCCCTTTTGAACCTGACGCGATACAGCATAACCACTTGTATTTGTCTTTACTACATCAATAAGAGTTGTACATGCTTTATCTGAATAGATTCCAAAAATCGCATTATCCAGTCCACCTGCCTTATCATCTACTCCCACTTTATGAAAAGCGATCTGATAAGTAAAAATAGTTTCTTGATCTTTCTTTTCTTGAATATCTTCTCCTTCAGGCAGATCACCGGTTGAAGGCTGATAATTGCTTGTTGTGTTGGGCTTATTTGTATAGTGCAGAGTAGTTGTATTGATGTTTCCAGGTACTCCAACTACTGCTTTATCATTAATACGTGCACTATATTCTAATATTGGCTGATAGGTAGCGCCTGTAATTTCATTTTCAATAAGGTTATTGTATTCAAAAGTAACATTAAATCCTACAACTTTATTGTCCTCCTTGACCTCTTTTGCATAAGCAACTACCTTATTAGTGTCTTTAATTGTAAAAGGAATCGTTCCTGTTCCTGTTCCTTTTTGTAACTTTGTATTTTCTCCTACACTATTCAGATAAATCTCTAAAGTATCAAAATATAATGTTAAGCCTTCGGTAGTTCTATCACTTACAGCCAGCGCTTTATTTGTTGCATCCTTAGGGTAACTTGGCATCTTTGGTTTAATAGAAAACTTTACCATATCACCTACAGATGCTGTTGCATTTGTGCTAGGAGTGGAAACTAAATTGGTATCTGCTGGAAGATGCGTTGTTCCAGTTAATGTAGTGTCAACAGTTGTTCCGTCCTCAATTTTTTTATCAATACTTGGAGTTGATCTCTTTGCGACAGATGTTGTTCCATTCAGATACTTTGCATCGCTAATATTAATACTTCCACCAAGCAGATTCACGCTGCCATCATCTTCTGCACTATAAGTTGCAGTCAGTAAGACGGGATTATACACATAGTTCTTCTTATCACTGCTTGAACCTGTAATCATCGCAACATATATTCCTGCTGACACGGATGTCTCATATTCACCATTGTTTACAGATATTTCTTTTTGGCTATTATATATCAAACTTTCCGGAAGACTATTAGCAATCGTGATAATCTTTTCTGTTTGAAGTGTATTAAAGTCATCTGACCCAGATTTTTTAGGAAAGACTACCTCTGCATCTTTTGTAAATCCTTCTACTCCATCATTCCATGTATATCGAATAAAGCCTGATCTGTCGTCATCATACACGGCTTTTGCAACTTGATATAATGTAACTTTGACAAGGTCTGGCGTAGTTGTCGCAGCTCCCTTGTCATCTACTCTATAGAAACCAGTAATCTTAACATTTACTTTATTTTGATTGTTTGGCTCACCTGCAATCGGTTCTATATTACTATTTGGAGTTCCCGCTTCCCCTCCTGTTGCAAATGTTGTCACCGACATCCCCATAACCATGACTAATGCCAATAGTATGGCAAAAAACTTCTTCATCTTTTTCATAATCTTTTCCTTTCTTTTTGAACTTTACTCACAATTAATTATTGTGTCTGTGTTTTATGCATCCTGCACTTCCACACGGTTCGGAGGACCGCTGAAAGTCTCATCATCTTCAGATCCTTTCAGCACCTCCTTGCATATTTTTTCTTATATAAAACCAGTATTCCTGCCATCATCAGCAAGATTCCACTGATTGTATACCCATAAGTTCCACTGCCTCCTGTAGACGGCAATTCGTAGAAGACATCATTATAATAATAGAATGTCAAAACTCCTTCTTTGTTCTCTCCTGCTTTGCCATCAATCGTTGGAACACCCTTTGTAATTGTGACCGTCTTAGATGTACCAAGCACATATCCTTTTGGTGCTTTTAGTTCTGCCAGCGTATACGTTCCATCTGGGATCTTTCCTTCTGAAATTTCTTTACCTGCTGCATCTTTCCAACCTACAACACCATTTTGCCCTGATACGCCTTTAAAAGTATTCGCACTGCTCTTAAGCTCAAATTCTGCTCCTGCCAGGACAGGATTTCCTTCACTGCTGCTTTGTTTGATCAGCTGCCAGTTGGGTGCCGGAGTGTTTGTTACAGTAATCGACCCATTTCCGGAAGCAACGATCATCTTTGAATAGTCTACAACATAATTCGTATTTCCAACTTTCGTTACATTTCCATTATCAATTCCTTTGTAATAAACATTCCCCACTTGGAAATCGTATCCTTCACTTTGAGAAACCACTGTTAATTCCTTGATAGAATAATCATTCACATTTGCTGTGGCCCCAAAGCTAAAGGACGCTTTCCAGGCATTTCCTTTTTCCAGGATCAATACACTCTTTTTATACAGGTCTCCTGCTGTTATTGGTTTTCCATTTTTATCATAAAGCCCTACCGCAATCTTGTCTGTGCTGTGCAGATTAGCTCCATCCTGCCAAACCTTTTGCACATCCAGGATGCCTTTTCGAGTATTTGTGATTGTTGTGGTAGTTCCACTCGATGTCCTCGACGAAATGTATTCTGCTGTTACATCAACTCCATTTTTTGTAATTTTTTCTTCTTGAACAATATACTTAACAGAAGTACGTAAAGCTCTACCATTTGTATCATATTCGGTATAATAATATTGAGGTAATTGCTTCCATGTCACCGACCAATTATTTGCTGCAGTCAGATTCTGAGTTTTTAATCCTCGATTGGAAAGAGCCGTATTAATATAAGCCAATGGTGTCTTTCCATCTTTTTTAGTCGCTGTCAAAGAAACCGTTACAATAACATTATCGGAAGATGCAGGAACTCCATTTTCCCATTTTTTTGTTGCCGTTTGGGTTGTCTCATCTACCTGAATAACCGGCCTGTCATACGGAGCCGAAGTCCTTGTTTTCCCTGTTACCTTGTAATAGACGCTTGCACTTTTATTTGAATAAAAACCTTTTTTCCCGGAACTTGTTGGATTACTAATTTTACCTGGTCCATCCGTTCCAGCATCGCCTGTATTGGGATAACCATTCGGGTACGTCTTATTATTTTTCAATTGATATACTGTTGCTGTCTCGCTTGGTACGACATCTATTTGTACCCGATATGTTACATTATTTTCCAGTACAGCATTATTCAAAATATCAACTTTAAACTGTTTTGGATTTGTCCCGAATCGTACTGTATACTTACTTTTTGCCAAAGTAGTTTGTTTCCCGTTAGCGTCAATTCTTAATACTTTAAAATTCTCTGCTTTATTTGTCTTATAGGCATACTCTACATTATCGCTTAAAGTGTCTACAATCGTTACCTGAGTATACTGTAATGTGGTTATATTATTTAAAACTTTATTAAATGTTTTTTTCAGAGCAGCTGGGGTGGTTCCATTTAATGCTACACTTACATTGTTTTCTTTATAGATACTTCCTATTGATTTTGCAAATGCATCACACCTTTTCTTACAAGATCCTACATATACTACATAGGCTTTTGCATTTTTCAGATTGGGGCTATTTTCCCACTCATCTACAGCAGCTATATAATTGGGATTTCTATTATCCCTATAGTTTTTTCCCGTCGACGAATCTTTTACAGTATTGTTTTCGTAATAATCATTATAAACTGCACCTTGTGTTTGTGTATTACTATTTCCTTTATACCTTACCGTCGGAAGTCCATCTGTCAAGAAAACGACATATGTATCATTTTTCTTCCCTGTTGTACGAGCATTTAATATAGATTCTGCTTGTTTAATACCTGCTTGCCAATTTGTCCCCGCTCCAAATTTTGTTGTTTCATATGTATATTTATCTTTTACCAGATCCTTAATACTTGTAAGACCTTTCACTTTACGTGAATCAGATGTAGTATCACTTTTTTTATAAGCCTTATCTGGAACTGTGCTCTTTAATGCGGCGGCTTCTCCCTGTTGATCTTTAATATCGGTAAATGGATAATAACCACCCGTCGACCATCCTCCATAAGGTGAACCAATATTCCATCCTCTTGGCGGACTCATATTTAGTTGTTCCTTTTCACTCGCTCCTAATGCTTCATTAAATCCACTGCTAAACTCTACAATTCCAACTCGAATCGTTACATTCTTAGGACAGTTTTTATTTGCCGAAGTGATTAATTGATTTACGGCATTATTCACTTGCTGATATCTTTTCCCCTCATCATACATCGGATTGCGCATGCTGCTAGAGGCATCTATAATCAGCATAAGATCAACCGTCTTTTTTTCCACTTCACCCACTACATCCAAAGAAATCGTATAAGTACCGTCGGAATTTTTTTTAATATATTTGCGATGAAATGGTATATCCGGGTCCTCTTCAGCATCCGATCCAGCCAGCAGCATAGTCCCATCATTCGCCCCCACCGTATCCGTCCATATCACTGTATACGTAGAAAATTTATCCGCCTTAAACTCCACACTCTGAATCTCGTTTTTCTCCGTCGTTGTCATTTCGTTAAGCTGTTCACTCTCCATCAAATCAACGACTTCTTTGACTTCACCTTCCTCATCTTCTTCTAGATGCATCACTGTGACAGCCATATCTTCTGCATCTTCTTCGATCTCTTTTGGCAATGCAGCATGTTTATATTGCATCGTAACTTTCACATTACCAGCAGGTTCTATTTCCACGCCTTCTGCATTGATAAAAGAGATATCATAAGCTAAGAATCCAGCAACTGTGTATTCCGCCTTGTACTCTTGAGAATCTTGAAGTGCTTTTCTCTGAAGCTGCTCTTCCACTGCCTGGTATTGTTCTTGTGTCTCCTCAACATCACTTAAGATTGGCACAACTTTCAAGACTGCACCTTCTGGAATCGCATTTTCTTCTATTGCTTCTACCAGAATCTCGATCTGGTCATCTTCATATCTAAGTACACGCAGATTTCCTTTATATGCAGTCTCCAGTTCTGTAATTTTCAGATATGCCTTAATTGTACTGTCAGCTATAGCATAGACTGTTTCCTTTACCTCATCATTACTATCGCCTTCAACAATTGTAATCTCATTCTTTTCTGTATCGTAAGAAGAAACTATTCCCATCCGATTAACGCTTTCTTCTTTTCCGCTTTCAGTCAAAACAAGACCATTACTGCTAACGGAAGAATCAAGCTCACTGCCACTGACAGATCCTTGCTCTCCTTCCTCTGTTTCCTTTCCAAAGAAAACAATATCACCGACCGCTGGTATGTATCCTTCGGGCGTTGTCAAAAACTCGACATTCTTTTCATCAGCTTCCACAAATACCTTATACCACTCAGCAGCATCGGTCTTATCCGGGAAAAGTTCTGATTCTGTTAATCCTGCATAATACAGACAAAAATTCACAAATGCAACATTCCAATCCATGTATGGATCACCTGCAAACTCGCCATAGCGGGTGTACCCTTTATGGCTTCCGTCTTCTGCAATCTGATAATTATTTGTACTTTCTTTATAGCCAGTCTGCATCTGGGCTGCAGTCACTAGGTCTTCACCCCAGGCGTCTTTCCACTCCACCTCCGCATACTGAGCTTCCCACATGGATGCATCTTCCACATCTGCACTTCTGTCGATATAGCAGTCATCGGTATGTATATGTTCTTCTAACCCACAGATCAGCTGCTGCTCATAGCAGTCCTCGGTGTGCTGATGGCTCTCACTTACTTCCTCTAAATTGGGAGCAGACACAGAATTTTCATCGGTGTCTTCTGCTGGCGAAGCTTTCTCTTCCTCTTCGCAGACTAACACATCCTGATAGCAGTCCTCTGTATGCTGATGTTCTTCCTGGCCGCATTTTACATCTTCTGTCAATGCCGCTGCGTTTTGTGTCAGACCATTCGTGACACTTCCAACCACCAGCACCACTAACAACATGACTGCAACCGTAGTATTTCTGCGTCTTTTCTGCCTTTTTTTCCATTCATTCAAGTATTCTTTCATCAGTTTTTGCATCTTCTCACCTTCCTAATGCACCATTCCTATACGAGCCAAAGGCCACACTCTACAAGCTACTTTGCCGACAATCTGGCTGATCTTTACGCACCCGATTGTCTCTATTCGACTGTCCAGGGATACCTCCCTGTTGTCACCCAGCACAAAGATCGTCCCTTCTGGTACTTGATAAGGAAAATCCAGCTCGCACTTTCCAAGACCTTTTCTGTCCAGATAGGGTTCTTCGAGCATCTTGCTGTTGACATATACATTACCTTCCTGATCTATATCTATATAATCTCCCGCGCTGCCTATGGCACGCTTCAGGAGTACCCTGCCTTCAAAATAAAAACCAATCAGATCACCATTCTCAATCTCTTTTGTCTGTCGAAGGAGTACTACTTCTCCCGTTTTCACGGTCGGCTCCATACTCATGCCTTCCACATGCAGCAACAAAAAAATCCTGGTCAGCAGTAATACTGCGATCGCAGCAGATACAACGAGAACGCCTGCAATGTGCAAAAATGTCTTTCTTAATTCACACCTGGCTTCTTCTCTGGCAAGCTCGATCTTTAATGCTTCAAGTGACGGCATCTCTGGTCTTTTTTCATCCACGGATCAAATTCCTCCAGGCATCCTGTCCCCACTTGTATTTCAGTGTTTTTCTTCTCTCTCCCGCATGGACAGATGGTCTTATGGATTCTTTCTCTGCTGTCTTCAGCTTTTGGACTATGCGCCTTAGTTCTGCAATCTTTGCGTCTTTTTGATTGAGCCTGTCATCTTTTACATCTAATTTTACTTTCAGGCGTTCGTAGCTTGCTTCCAGTTCTCTAAGTCTCGCACTTGTCTGGTCCACTTCCTGCTGCAGTCTCTCTGTCTCTTCGCACTGCATAATCAACATCTGGAGAAGATCCTTTCGTTTCAATCTGCGAAATTCTTTATCCACCATCATCTTTTTTACCTGCCTCGATTATCCAGAAATCCTTTTTATTTTGCCAAGATCTCATCCATCAATTGCAACAGCTCCAATGCACTGCGAAATACATATTCTTGTTTTTCATTCTGCCAGATCAGCCTGCCTTGCCAGGTGTAGTGTTCGCTGAAGAGGATCTGGATGGAAAATATCATCAGATCTTCTGCCTTGCCTTTCTGTGGGTAAATCAGAGGCAATGGTTTATCCTGACAGTTTTCCAGATTTATCAGACTATCTAGAAACAGGATTAACTGAGACAGGCTCTCTATGTGTTCTCTTTTTTCCAGTCTTGGATGCTGCAAGTAGCCTTCTATGATACCATTCTGATAAGATCTGACTGTGACAATCGCTTCCCGGCTCTGACAGGGAATCATGTTTTCCCGAAGTATCATATCCAGCCACTCTCCTTCTTATTAGGCTTTACTGTAACAAGTCAAGGTTATCACCCGGTTATTTTTTTAAGATTTATGACAATTATTTTTCATAAACTTTAATGGGCTGTAGATGCTTCTGAAGGCTTCAGAGGAGATACTTGAAACGAGATACAGGCCTTGGAGCGGGAATAGGCTTTATGAAAAGTATGTATCAGACGTTCCATCACCATCTGCGCATTTTCCACGGAAGCGCCTGTCAGCATCAGGATGTAAGAACCGGCATCCAGTCTTGCCACAGGGTCTCCGGTCCTAAGTCCTTCCAGCAGAATCCGTTCTAAGCGCCTGGCGTCTGTCGTGGGGGTGACTTTGTTTCCAAGGCTTACTACGACCAGGGAAGAGGTCTGTCTGGAGCGGGCGAGATGACGTTTTTCCAGGGCGACGATGCTCTGAAACATGTGAAATGTGCAGAAAAAAGCCTGGCCGTCGGTATCTTCTTCTGTCACCAGCCGGATAATGTCCTGATATTCGACACTGTTTTGCTGCATACTGACCGCCAGCAGATAGGCCTGCTCCACATGTCTGGCAGGCTCGATCTCAAATTCTTGCCACAATCTCTCCCGGAACCTCTGATAAGCCTCGATGGCATGCTCCGGATGCCCCAGAGCAGTCAATGCCTGCATCTGACAGACTACAAAGATATCGGTGCTAAAATCTACGCTGCTTGCCTGATCACAGATCCTGATGATCTCCTGCCATCGTTCCTCTTTTTGCAGGATGGGCAGAGTTTCTTTGCATACATCCAGATATAAGGTCTGATAATAGCGCCTGAGAGACACCACCCAGTCGCTGTCATTTCCGGAGAGAAATTCTCCTTTATACAGAGAAGCCGCTTTTAAAAGTGTCTCTAAGCGCACTTCTTTTTTCTGCCTTTTTGCGAGCAGACAATACTGCTCAAATTGTTCTGTATCTAGTTCTAGCTGCACTTTGGGATTCCAGGCATAACAGCCCTGAAGCGTGAGAAGCAGGTTCTCCCACTCCGGGAACATGGAGCGCAACAGGCGTCTGGTCTTGAACAGCATATGCTTTAGAGCATTGGCCGGGTCCCGGCTGTCTTTTTCTCCCCAAAACTGCTCCATTAATTCTTCGGAAGAGATATTTCTCCCATGATTGATAATCAGATACTGTAGAAAAGATAACGTCTTTCTGCCTGCCTTCATCGGCTCCTGCCTGGCATCTTTACATGTAAAAGAACCCAATAGTTCAAAAGCTAAGATTTTTTTCTCCCCATCCATAACCATCCACCGTCCGCTTATATTAGTGATCTTGCATATGAAGCGCACTGTCCATCAGCTTTATTAGTTCCAGTGCGCTTCTAAAATATTCCTTTTTCTGTCCGTCCACCCATGTGATCTCCCCCTGCCAGCTGGAATGTTGTCTGAATTTTACCCTGATAACAAATGTTGCCTCTTTGCCTCTTTGTTCTATTACTTTCTCAAACTCCTCCACTTTCTCAAGTTCCTCCTTTATATGCTCCGGCAGTGCAAGCTCCCCGCCGCTTTCTCTGATCATGCGTTCCCGCTCTTTTCGGTCCACACGAAAATCCCGGATCTCGGTGGCCGCCTGTGGAAACTGAAGCGCATCATACAGTGCATCCATCTTCTCAAATGCCTCGAACAGCGTCGTAAATACCATCGGTTGTATGGTATACTCATGGTACAATCTCCCCCGCTGCTTTTCTTTTCCATACGAATCCAGACAGAGGTTCACAATGTTGGGACTGTACAAGATCAGACGTTTTTTGAGACTCTCTCTGTCATACTGCATATTTTTCTGTAACAAAAAAACACCCTCTTAGAATGACGCAAAGGTTCTCACTTTGCGACACATATCATTTTATTAACTCATTATAGTAATTATACCTGCTTACCATTTATTTTGCAATACATGCTACTACAAAAAAAGTTTTACCATTTTGGAGTGAAATCCTGGGTCTTTTTAAGGTAGACTGACAGGAAAAAGGAGATGTTGTGATTATGTCGAAGAAAGGTACTATGGATCAATGGAAAATGCAACAAGAACATGCGGTGTTTGGCTATTATTGCGAGAGGTGGCTGGCAGCTAATAAGACTCGTTTAAAGGAGTCAAGCTATCAAAAATATCGCTCTGATATAAAAAACCATATAAAACCATTCTGGGGAGAATGTCTGCCGGATGAGATTGTATCGGAGATGGTGGATCGCTTTACTGGTATGCTGTTAAATGAAAAACATCTGTCACCAAAGACCGTTCGTGATATCCTGACATTGTTTCATTCGGTCTTTATCTATATTTCGAGACGGACAGAATTAAAGCTTCGGAATCTGGAGATCATCTACCCCAAAGAACATAAAAAAATTATCCGTGTGTTAAATAAACAAGAAGAAAAGATACTTACGCTGTTTCTTGTAAAAGAGATGGATCTTAGTAAATTCGGAGTCTACATAGCGCTTCGCACTGGCATGCGAATCGGTGAGGTCTGTGCGTTAAGATGGTGCGATATCTCTTTGCAGGCAGAGACCATATCAGTAAATCACACTGTACAAAGGCTGAAAAATCCAGATGCCACAGCCTGTGCAAAGACCGCTGTGATACTGGGCACACCCAAGAGCGACAGCTCCTCACGGACCATTCCTCTGATGCAGGATATCAAACTTTTGTGCACTCGATTTTTCTCGAATAATCCCGAAGCCTTTGTCCTGACGGGAACGACGCACTGTATGGACCCAAGGCAGCTGCAGCGCCGTCTGAAGAGCTATGTCTTAGCCTGTGATATCAAGAAAGTTCATTTTCACACACTGCGACATACATTCGCCACACGCTGTGTAGAGGCAGGGTTTGATATCAAGACCTTAAGTGAGATCTTAGGCCACTCGAATGTCAATATCACACTGAACCAATATGTCCATCCGGATCTGAACCTAAAGCGTGAAAATATGAGCCGGTTAAAGCCTGTCATTTGTATCTGAGTCTTTTGTTATCTAATGAAAACACCTTACAAAAATGCCGCAAAGTGAGAACCTTTGCGACATCAGTAAAACAAACAGTTCGGGTGTGTCTGCCAGCTTTCAGACACACCCGAACTGTTTGTCGGCTGTATATTCCATTATTTTATTTTTGCCTCTTGTAATTCTTTTATGATCTGCTCCAGTTCCCGAACGCGGGCTTCTGCTTTTTTAGCTCTTCTCTCTATTGCTTTTTTGTTTTTCTCTCCTATTGCTATTCCGCGTTTTTCTCCACGCTTCTCTCCTATTGCTATCCCGCGTTTTTCTCCATCCATGATCAGCATATCGATCGCTTTGCACATATTAATCTTCTCTCCTTCCTCTTTTTTCACAAATCGTTTCAGTCTCCGTTCCCCAATGCAATCAGCGATTGCGTTGCAGGTGCTGCTGCGTATCAGTTTATCCTTAGGCAGACATTGTATCAGTTTCTCTGGTTCTTCTTTGTATTTTAAAAAGAAAAACATCGTACGAATATCCGGCGGAAATTCTTGCAGGCGGGCGTCAGGGGTATGGCAGATATCTAAGATATGGAGCGGATAATCTGCTATGTATGGGTGCAGTTCTTCTGGTACATGCTCCATATTCAGCAGTTCATGCAGGCTCATCGCTGCGTCCCATGGCTTGCTGCCGCAGTAAAGGATCAGGGTAATCACTGGCAGCAAACGATCTGTTTTGGCAAACCCGCATAAGCGCTCATCTGCTTTCAGATCATCTGCTTCTTCATGTTTTCTGTGAATCTTCTCTACCTGCAAGACATAAGAAGAACTGTCATACTCCATCCCGCGCACTGGCATGGCATAGTGGATATGGGACTGATGTTCTATGCCAATCAGCAGGTGCATTCCGACCCCCTCTACACTTTTATACAGATCCCGAAACCTGTCCTGGTACACTTTTTTGCCGCGCCTTATCAGCAGGCGACGATCTTGTTCTATAACCTGTTCTGCCTGAACCCGTCCCTTTCCATGAAACAGCCATCCATCGATCAGTTCTGCAAAATTTATATGTTCCTGATAATACCATAACAACGGGTTTCTTTTCTGCCCATCTTACCTCCTCTGGGCAGAATCTCTTCCTGGATTCTTATGCCCGGCCTATGCAGTTTACTATTCTGAAATATGGCGAGCTGCCTGGATATGCCACGAGCATATGAATTTCAGAAGTTTTTAGATGAGTTAATGATAGCATAATTTTCTCTATAAAGCAACGATTTTTTGACAAAAAAGCACAAAAAGAGAGCCTCCCCGCGGAAGCCCTCTTTTCTGGCAGTCCATGCACGATTACTTTGCCTTTGCTGCCTGTTTTTCTTTGTAGTGATGCGTCTCTTCGAGCATCATATCTTTTACTTTCATCAGACGAATCTGTGTCGAACGTTCGTTCTCGTCCAGTTTCATGGTGATGTATTTGATATTTGCCTGTGCCTGCGGGATGATCACGTGCTCTAATGCGTTTACACGCCGACGGGTCTTCTCGATCTCTGCAGCCATCAACTGGCATGCTTTCTCGGCTTCTGCCAGACGAAGCATCTCCGGCAGGACATCTGCCAAAGATTTGACCGCGTCATCTAAGTCGCTGGAAGTAAATGCAAAACCATAGGAATAGATGTCATTTTCATCCGCAGTTCTGGTCTTATATTTAAATACCGGAATATCCACACTCATGACATTCTTTTTATCTGTCTCCAGATAAACTTCCTGTTTGGGCGCCATCAAAGCAGTGTGCAGAGTCTCCTCTGACATGCCGGCTTTGGCTACGACAAAATTTTTGTTTGCCGCTAGGATACCTGCCTCCACTTTTTGGCGCAGTGCCATATTTTCACGAACCAGATCCAAAAACTGCCGCATCAGTTCATCTCGTTTATCCTTCAGGAGCTTATGCCCTTTGCGGGCCGTTGCCAGCTTTTTCTTCTGGCGGGTCAGCTCCATACGGGTTGGGTTCACCTGTGTAGCTGCCAACTAACATCCCCCCTTAAAATTTACCATAGTATTCATCCAGGTACTTGTCGTCGATACGTTTCAGCTCGGACCTTGGAAGGATGGATAACAGTTTCCAGCCAATGTTCAGCGTCTCTTCGATATCTCTGTCTGCCTGGAAGCCCTGGGAGACATATTCTTTCTCAAACTCGTCTGCAAATTTCGCATAGATCAAGTCCATGTCGGAAAGAGCAGCTTCACCGAGGATGGTCATCAGCTCTTTTGCGTCTTTTCCACGCGCATAAGCTGCAAACAACTGGTTCAGCGTATTGGAGTGGTCTCCACGGGTCTTGCCTTCACCAATACCTTTATCTTTCAGACGGGACAGAGAAGGAAGTACGTCGATCGGCGGATTGACACCTTTACGATACAACTCACGGCTTAGGATTACCTGGCCCTCTGTGATATAACCAGTCAAGTCAGGGATCGGGTGAGTCTTGTCATCCTCCGGCATGGTCAGGATCGGAAGCATGGTGATGGAACCATCTTTGCCTTTCTGACGTCCTGCACGCTCGTATAACTGAGCCAAGTCTGTATACATATATCCAGGATAGCCGCGGCGTCCCGGAACCTCTTTACGAGCTGCGGAGATCTCACGAAGTGCATCTGCGTAGTTGGTGATATCCGTCAGGATAACCAGCACATGCATATCTTTTTCAAACGCCAGATACTCTGCTGCGGTCAGTGCCATACGCGGAGTTGCAATACGCTCTACTGCCGGGTCATTTGCCAGGTTGACAAATAAGACGGTACGGTCGATGGCTCCGGTCTCTTTAAAGCTCTCTACGAAGAAGTTGGACTCCTCGAACGTGATACCCATAGCTGCAAAGACAACGGCGAATTTTTCGTCTTTTCCACGAACTTTTGCCTGTCTTGCAATCTGTGCTGCCAGCTGTGCATGAGGCAGACCGGACATCGAGAAGATCGGCAGCTTCTGTCCACGTACCAGTGTATTCAGTCCGTCGATGGCAGAGACTCCTGTCTGAATAAACTCGTTCGGGTAGCTTCTGGCTGCCGGGTTCATAGGCAGACCATTGATATCCATTCTCTTATCCGGAAGGATCTCAGGGCCGCCGTCGATGGGGCGTCCCATACCGTCGAAGACACGTCCAAGCATATCCTCAGAAGCGCCTAATTCCACACCTCTTCCGAGGAAACGCACTTTGCTGTTGGAAAGATTGATACCTGTGGAACTCTCATAGAGCTGTACCATCGCATCGCTTCCATTAACCTCCAGCACTTTACACCGGCGGATCTCACCGTTCGCCAGCTCGATCTCACCCAGTTCGTCATAAGTAACCCCTTCTACGCCCTGCACCAGCATCAGCGGTCCGGCTACTTCCTGTATGGTTCTATACTCTTTTGGCATTTAGAAGTCCTCCTTTCCGCATGCTTCTTTGATCTGAGAAGCAAGCTCCTCTAAGATCTTATTATACTCTGCATCCAGATTATCTTCTGTCACATATTTATAACGTCCGATCTGCTCACGGACTGCAAGATCGATCAGGCCTTTCACGCCAGCACCATTTTTCAGTGCCTCCATGGACTGATCGTAATAAGCCAATACCAGCTTCATCATCAAAAGCTGTTTCTTCAGAGATGTATACGTATCGATCTCATGGAAGGAGTTCTGGTGCAAAAAGTCCTCACGGATGGAACGCGCTGCTTCCATCTTCAGACGGTCCGGCGCAGACAGTGCATCCATACCTACCATCTGTACGATCTCGTTCAGCTCTGCCTCTTCCTGCAAGAGGGACATCATCTGCTGACGGCCTGCCATCCATTCTTCTGAAACATTTTTGTCAAACCAGCCGGAGATATTGTCCAGATACAAAGAGTAACTGGTCAGCCAGTTGATCGCCGGGAAATGTCTCTTATAAGCAAGCGCAGAATCCAGTCCCCAGAACACCTTGACGATACGAAGCGTTGCCTGAGATACCGGCTCTGACGTATCACCACCAGGCGGAGATACTGCCCCGATTACTGAAAGTGCGCCCTCTCTTCCATCTTTTCCAAGGTTGATTACATGGCCTGCACGCTCATAGAACTGTGCCAGACGGGAACCTAGGTATGCCGGATAACCTTCCTCACCTGGCATCTCCTCCAGACGGCCGGACATCTCACGAAGTGCCTCTGCCCAACGGGATGTGGAGTCAGCCATCAGTGCCACGGAGTAGCCCATATCACGGAAATACTCTGCAATCGTGATACCCGTATAGATGGATGCCTCACGAGCTGCCACCGGCATATCGGAAGTATTGGCGATCAATACCGTACGCTCCATCAAAGACTTGCCGGTCTTCGGGTCTTTCAGTTCCGGGAACTCATTCAGAACGTCAGTCATCTCATTTCCACGCTCACCGCAGCCGATGTAGACCACGATATCTGCCTCTGCCCATTTTGCAAGCTGATGCTGGATCACCGTCTTGCCGCTTCCGAACGGACCTGGTACGGCTGCCACACCACCTTTTGCGATCGGGAAGAACATATCAACCACGCGCTGTCCGGTGATCAACGGCATGCTTGGCGGCAATTTTTCTTTATATGGACGTCCTTTACGAACCGGCCATTTCTGCATCAGAGTAATCTCTCTGTCACCCTCTGGAGTGGTCACAACTGCAACCACCTCTTCTACGGTAAATTCTCCCGCCTTGATCTCTTTGATCGTACCCTGGATACCATAGGGAACCATAATCCGCTGTTCCACTACTGCGGTCTCCTGTACTGTACCGATGATATCTCCGGCTTCTACCGTATCACCCACGATAGCGGTCGGGACAAAGTTCCACTTCAGATCACGTTTCAGGGAGGGAACCTCCACACCACGCTTTAAATTGTTGCCGCCGGATACTTTCATAATGTCGTCAAGCGGTCTCTGGATACCATCATAGATGCTGGTGATCAGTCCTGGTCCAAGTTCCACAGACAATGGCATCTCTGTAGATTCCACCGGCTCACCTGGTCCAAGTCCCGCTGTCTCCTCGTACACCTGGATGGATGCCTCGTCGCCATGCATCTCGATGATCTCACCGATGAGGCGCTGCTCACTAACACGTACCACGTCAAACATGTTGGCATCACGCATACCAGTAGCGATAACCAGAGGTCCCGCCACTTTTTTAATAGTGCCTTTACTCATTTGAATGGATTCACCCACTTTCTTCTTTTTTAATCATCATGCACATCTCGCGGACTTAATTGCCGCCGAACAGAATATCAGACCCAACTGCCTGCTCCACAGACTTTTTCACGCCTGCGATTCCTGCACCTGTATTGCCGGATACGCCGGGGATCTGGATGATCGCCGGAAATACCTGCTCCTGATATCTGCCAATCTCATGCTTAAGCTCCGCTGCCAGCGCTTCTGTGATATAGATCACCGCATACTCGCCTTCTGCGATCCTTCTAAGCATCTTCTCTCCCTCCGGGGCGTCTGATACCGGAAATGTATCCAGCCCCAGCGCTGCAAAGCCATAGATGCTGTCATATGCGCCGATTACTGCAATCTTATACATACATTTCCCTTACCCTTTCCCGGATGGAATCATCTGATAAGCCATTTTGCTTACAGGTAAGAATGATTCTCACCGTCTTAATCTCATTTTCCCTTGCAATCACATATGCCACTAAAGGTCCAACGGAAAATGGATTGGACTTCTGTGGTTTGATGGTCTGGATAATCCGGTTGTCACACCAGCGCTCAAATGCGGAAGGAGATTCCTTCAGTGCTGCTGCGCCCTCTGCGTATCCATTTCCATTCAGATATTCAATGATGGAATCCATGCCTGCCAGTGCTGCATGCGCCAGGCTGTCAATATTCAGCGTGTCGCAGGGCGCCATGGCCCGTTTCATAAATTCCAGTGTCTTAGCGGTCTTAGAAGCCCTCACAGCGATCTTGATATTCGCCACTGCCACTGTGGACTCCGCATAATCGCGGATAATGTCATCTTTGGCTGATCTGCCGGCTTCTTTGATGGCCTCCATGGTGGCACGGTCGATGATCACATCACACAGCTGTCCGTCTCCTGAATGAAGCAGTGTATCCACCGCTTCCTCTGCTGCCTGCTGCATATTCTCCGGCAGTGCTTTATAGTCTTTTTCTTTGATGATGCGCACCAGTTCCGTCTTGGGAATGGGCGTCCCTTCATAAAAGATATTGGCACCGCTTTTGCCAGTGCAGACTTCTTTGATGGCAGCTTTCAGGTTATGGAACCAGCTCGTATAGGACAGGACATCAAACACGTCCATATCCACATGCATCTCGCCGATGGTCTCCCATATCTTTTCCCGTTCTCTTGTCAGGATCGCGTCAGCCTCGGCAGGCACATCTGCGCCTCCCCAGCCTCTCTCCTGCAAAAACCGAATCGCTGCTTCATCGTCCTTGCAGGCGATGAGCTGCTCAATCGTCGAAGACGAGAACAAAGATACTTCCAAAGCACGGATTCGCGCAACCGCATAGGCATATTGTGTTTTAGACATCAAAACCCTCCTTTTTCGGCGAACCGGCTTCTATGAAAATAAGATTGCATTTACTTTGTCCTGAAGTTCATCTTTCTTCGCATCAAACAGGGCTTTCAAAGTACAGTTCTCCTCCACGCCTCCATAGACGAGGATAAAACCGTCTGCAATCGCTTTTGGTTCTTTTTTAAGAACCAGGCTTCCGCCTTTTTCCTTTGCCGCCGACTTAATCTTTTTCTCAAAATCTGCCGGCATCCTGGCCAAGTCTTCTTCAGAGAAATAGATCTCTCCTTCTTCTGCCAGTGCATAGGTCTTCAATATTTTTTCCATGGTCAGGAAATAGCTTTTTGCGTCTTTTTCCTTAAGAGCCACGTAAGCTTCCTCAATCACGCCTGCGATGATCTCCTGCTTTGCCCTAAGAAGAGCAGTCCTTCTCTGCTGCTCAGCGGAGGACTTGATCCGTCCTTCATAGTTCACCTTCATAGCGGCGCTTTTTTCTGCCGCCTCGGCTTCCATCGCTGCACAGGTATCCTTTGCTGCTGCAAGAATCTCATCTGCTTCCTTCTGTGCCGCTTCGATCCTGCTGGCTGCGGAGGCTTTTGCTTCTTCCTGAATCTGGTCCGTAATCTTTTCCAATCCGGTCATACTAAAGCTCTCCTTCTTACAATTTGTTCATCGTTGACAAGCGTCCATTAGATGGTCGGAAGTGCAAGAATGGAGATCAGAAGTGCTAAGATTGCATAGGTCTCAACCATTGCCGGGAACAGCATTGCTTTACCGAACTGATCCGGTTTCTTTGCCACGATACCGATTGCCGCTACAGCGGTCTTGCCCTGATGTCTTGCGGAAACCAGACCCACAATACCAATCGGGAGGCAAGCTGCCAATACCATCAGGCCCTGAGCCACGGTCAGTTCCATTCCGCCGCCGCCTAAGAGTCCATATCTGGAAAGTGCCACGAATGCGATCAGAAGACCATAGATACCCTGTGTACCAGGAAGCAGCTGCAAGATCAGAACCTGTGCGAATTTACCCGGATCTTCCGTTACCACGCCGCAGGCTGCCTGACCGGCAACACCTACACCGTAAGCAGAGCCACAGCCTGCCAAAATCACTGCCAGCGCTGCACCTAATAATGCCCAGCCATTTCCACCAACTAAATTTAACATCTCTGCCATTGTTATTTTTCCTCCTTAATATCAACATATTTTGTTTTTAACGTAAATGGTTCAAACGCTTTTCCGCCGCCCTCATAGAATTTTCCAAAGAACTCTACATACTGGAGACGGCAGGTGTGCACATAGGCACCCAAAAGGTTGATACCAATATTGAATGTATGTCCAATCAGGAATACCACAATAAATAAGATCACGCCGATGATGCTTCTGCCACCCATACTGCCCATCTGGTTTACAACCGATGCAATAACCCCCGTTGCCAGGCCCAGTGCCAACAGACGGGAATAGGAGAGCACATCACTCAGCCAGCTGGTCATACCATACAGATCGTAGGCACCCAGCGCAATACGTACGCCAAAATTTTTATTCGCTCTTCCGGACATCAGCACAATACCCACTGCACCGATGATGGCCATCCACTTTACAGCGGCCTTTAAAGCTTCCGGGAAATAGATCTGCTGGCCTGCGATGCCTGCAAACAGCTCTGTCGGCAAAAGCATACCGATCAGTCCCACAAGAAGCAAAAACCACAGGACGCAGTCACACAGAAAATCCATATAACGTCCGTCCTTGATGCACATATATCCTTTCAGTGCAAGACCTGTGAACAGATGAATGACACCAAACAGCATCGAATACAACAGCAGCCGCATCGGGTCGTTCAGAGGAACAAACCAAAGCGCCGGAATCGTCACCTTATGTCCAAAGAATGTCTCCGATACCACATCCACTACATCGCCGAAATATCCGCCGAACATAATGCCCCACACCAAAGTGGAGATGCCGCACCAGAAGAACAGCTTGATGGATTTTCTCAGATTGGTCGCCATCCGCGGACACTTTACAAGGAGTATCCCGCAGGCTAACGCCACAATCAGTCCATATGCTGCATCACTTAACATCAGTCCAAACAAAAATACATAGAAGACGGACGTAAAAAACGTCGGGTCCATCTCTCCTTTGCCCGGCAGACCAAAGGATGCAAGCACTCCTTCCACGGACTCGGAAAAAGCATTGTTTTTCAGAAGAACCGGGGGCACTTCCTCTTCCTTGATCGCTTCAGTCTCCACAACTGCATCATACCGCTCTGAGAACTCCTTCACGACCCGGTCCGCCTGATACGACGGCACATAACCGCTGAGTGCAAAGGTATTCTCCGTCTGGGGAAGCTGTCCTAAGATCTCATACTTCTCCGCACGGATCCTGCAATAGTCAGACACCATGCGCAGATCCTGCCGGCTGCCGGCATACTCCCCAATCTCTTTTTTCAGGGACTCAATCTGACGCTCTGCCGTGTCTGCTTCTGTCTGAAGTTCCTTCTGATATTCCGCCGGAACCTTGTTCACACTCTGCGCCGGCTTCGAGAATCCACCTGCGCGCAGTGCTTCCTCAACGACCTGGACATCCTTTGTCAGGCAGACAACTGCAAGGTATGTGTAATCCTTGTCCGTATAGATCACCTGGACATCCACTGCATCCACATCCGGCGCATATTTTGCCAAAAGACTGTAGAGTGCTTCTAAGCTCTGCGCTCCCGCAATCGTACCGATCAGGACGGAAGTCTTACGGGTTCCCGTATAACTGAGCGGGACACTTAGTCCCATCCACGGAACGAGCGACTCCATCTGAATCTGCGTCTTTTGAATATTCGCTTTCTGCTCCGCAATCTGCTTATCCAACGCTACAATCCTGTGTGCAGTCTCCAGATAGTTGTCATGGTTCTTGGCCGCTTTGTTAAATAATTCACGGTCAATCAGTGGTTTCCCATTCAGCGACGCCAGCATCCCGGTCTTTTCCGGCACATATTCCTGCAGAATCTCCAATGCTCGGTCCGCAGTCTGCGCCTGCTTCTCAAATGTGGCTTTGGAATTACTGATATCCATCTTCTTGTATGCGCTGTCATCTTCCAGCTGGATATCAATCTCCATGGCACCCAGTTCCTGCAGACGTTCCAGGATCGCTTTCCTGTTCTTTTTCATCGCACAGATACTGATCCGCTGCATCTGCAATACTGCCATATCCACACCCCTCCTTTTCTCATATTTTCATTTTGCTTTTAAACCAGTGCTGAAATGATCGCTTGTACTGCTTCCTGTTTTTTAGGAACAATCAGTTCTTTTAATGCCTCAATCTCCCTCGTGGCCTCTTTTGCTGCTGCTTCCAGCTGCACATTGCCCTCTTCCTGAACAGCCTGTATCGTCTTTTGACTTAAAGATCTGACTTTTTTAGCTGTCTCTTCTTTCATCGACTGAGCCTGAACTTTTGCATCCTCCAAAATGGAAGCCGCCTTGGCATCTGCGTCTTTGATCAGTTCTTCCGCTTTTGCCTCTGCATCCTTTACTGATTTCAAAGTCTCCTCTAACACTTTTTCACCACCTTTTTTTAGATTGAATTGCGCGGCCATATACTAACAGAAATAAATAATTTCCTTTATTTTCATGGCTTAACAGTTTCTAGGATATTATAGCACTTTTCTTTTGCAACTTCAATATAGCACTGCACCATTTTACATGTCTAAAATGACTGCTCTTCCCGTTCTCTGATAAGGGATCGTCTTCACTCCTGCTGCCCGGAACATCCGTTTGGAAGCCACATTGGCTGGCGTCTTATCATATTTGTCATCCGCATAGACCAGCTCTTTGATCCCTGCCTGGATGATCGCCTTGGCGCACTCATTGCAGGGGAAGAGGGTCACATAGATTTTGGTTCCTTCCAGATTGCCACCCCGGTAGTTTAAGATTGCGTTCAGTTCGCTGTGCGTGACATAGGCGTACTTGCTGTCTTCTAGATCTCCATCCCGGTTCCAGGGAAAGGCATCATCATCGCAGCCGTTGGGGAATCCATTATACCCCATGGATAATATCTTATTCTCCTGACTGACAATACATGCCCCCACCTGTGTATTAGGGTCCTTTGACCGCATAGCAGACAGATGAGCAATGCCCATAAAATATTCATCCCATGAAATATAGTCTGTTCTTTTTCCTGTCATATCATCCCTCCATACACTAAAATTTTATCCGGTCTTCAAAATAGGTATAGCGGATATTTTCGTGAATCCCAGTCTTTTCCCGCTCCTTCAGCATCTGATAGATCTTCAGATGAGCTGCAAACAGTTCCTCTCCACTCCCGGACTCTACCATATAAGTTACGGTATTGAGACGAAGTTCATGCGTCAGCATCCGGACCACTTTATCGATCTTATTGACCAGCGGATTATGTCCCATCAAAGATACGGCTTCATGAAATTCATTGTCTGCTTCAAACACTGCGCGGGCATTTTCTTTGCCCTTATCGATCTCTGCTTTCATGGCCTTTAGTTTGCTCTCCAGATTCGCCATATCTGCTTCATTGCATTTGGTCATGGCCAAATGCATCACGCCTGCCTCCATCATCTCCCGAAGCTCCATCAGATTGTCATAAGAATCTGATTTATCCAGAATAATTCCATAGATCAAAGGATCGATCATACTCTCTGACCAGCCCTCACAGACAAAGGTTCCCTCTGCTCTTCTAATCTCTAACACCCCAAGATATACCAGAATCTTGATGGCTTCCCGGATGGAGTTTCTCCCGACCCCCAAGGTCTGCGCCAGCTCCATCTCCGTCGGGATCTTATCCCCTGGCTTTAGCTCCTTGTGGATCATAGCATCTGTCAGACAATTAATCACCTGCTGTACTACAGACTCGCTGTTCAGTTTTCTAAGATAACTTACTCTCTCCTCCATCCCATTTTACCTCCTTCACCTGTAGCGTCATCATCCGTCCTTCATCCTACCTACTACTTTATAACAGCATTCACACTTTGTCAATTATTTAACATCCACAATAGACCAAAAAGCCACCAAGGTACAGACGCCCCAGCAGCTTTTTGGTAACACATATATAAATTTTAATAGAAGAGCGGCAGATTAACCTGCCAGTCCCGGCAGCCAAGTCACAAATCCCGGAACATATGTAATCAAAAACAGTACTAAAAGAAGCGGAATTAGGAATGGAATCACTGCCTTGTACATCTGCTCAATGGAGATCTTTGCTGTCTTTGCACAAATAAACAGAGAAGTGCCAACCGGAGGCGTACACAGACCGATCATCAGGTTCAGTACGAGCACAACTCCAAGATGAACCGGATCAATTCCAAAGGATGCCATCAGAGGAATCAAGAATGGAATCGTGATGGTCATAACAGCCAATGCTTCCATAAACATACCGATAATCAAGAAAGCGATATTCAGGATCAGCAGCATGATAAATTTGTTGCTGGTCAGACTAGTCAGCATCTCTGCCAGTGCACTGGTCATACCCATCATCGTCACCAGCCAGGAGAATGCAGCCGCTCCACAGATAATTACAAGGATGCCAGCACTGTCTGCAACCGTCTGACGAATTGCTACAAAGACTTCCTTCATGGTCATCTCACGGTAGAGAATCACAGACAGGAAGAACGCATACAGAGTCGCCACGCAGGCAGCCTCTGTAGGGCTGAAGATACCAGTCCAGATACCACCGATAATCAAAACCGGGGTCAAAAGAGAAAGGAACGCATCTTTTGTAGAAACAAGTGCTTCTCTGGCGCTGAACTTGTGTACTGGGTAATTTCTCTTCTTCGCCACGCCGAATACCAGTACGCTTGTTGCGATTGCCAGTAAAAGTCCCGGAACCACACCGCCGATAAACAGCGTACCTACCGGCACCTCTGTCATCATACCATAGACCACCATCGGAATCGAAGGTGGAATAATAGGTCCGATCGTCGCTGAAGCACAAGTAACTGCCGCAGAAAAATCAGGGTCAAAGCCCTCGTCGATCATGGCGTCCACCTCGATCTGACCCAATCCGCCGGCATCTGCCACTGCAGAACCACTCATACCGGAGAATACGATGGAAGCCAGCACGTTTGCATGGCCAAGGCCACCAGGAATCCAGCCTACCCATGCAGAACAACATCGGAATATCTTCCTTGTGACACCACCTGTATTCATCAGCTTCGCTGCCAGGATAAAGAATGGAATTGCAAGCAATGTATAGGAACTGGAGTTACCGATCATACGATGTATGATTGCCGTAGCTGCAAATTCTCCTGTCGCAAGTGCGGTAACAATCGCTGAGATAGACAGAGAAAAGGCAATCGGTACACCCAGGATCATCAAGATCAGGAATACTCCCATTAACAATAATACATTTTGTACCATGAACTCTCCCTCCTTACTCGTCCGCAGAAGCTGTCAGCGGGATACCATTCAGCCTCTTATAGCTGTTATTAATGATGTGAAAAATGCTGAACAGACAACCAATCGGGAAAGGCATATAGAAAAATCCTCTGCTGACCGGAATGGTCTGATACAGCGTCGGCATCGCATTCTGTACCACGGAGATACTGCAATAACCGCCATAAACTAAGAACAACAGTACCAATGCATCCATAATCACCATCCAGATCGGCTGAAGATGTTCCGGCAGTGCATTGCATACGAAGGTAAGGCGCATATGTTCATCGTTTCTAAAAGTTATGGACATACCGATAAATACTACCCATGACAGACAGACAAGTGTAACTTCGTACTGCCAGGCAATCGGTGAATTAAGGATAAAACGGCTGATAACGTTAACTCCAATCAGTATTGTAAGAAAGACCATCAACACTGAGGTGATCAAAGTCGCAATCATATCTAAAATACCGCATAATTTGTCTAAAGCTTTCAAAGCATCCACCTCTCTTCCTCGAAAAAGATGCCAGGACATGCCAGCATGCCCTGGACATCCATGTTACGTCAAATTGTTAAACCTTTCACAGATCAAGGATTATTCTGCACTCCCAATCACTTCTTTCATTCTGTTGACCAGATCTTCTGCCCAGTCATTCTCAGCGTAGAAGTCATCATATACAGAAGCGGTAGCTGCCTGGAATGCTGCCGGGTCCGGATTGGTTACTTCCATACCAGCTTCCTCAAGCTCTGCAAGCATGGTGTCACTGCTGTTCACGATTGCTTTTCTGTGCTCATCCCCAAAGGTCTTAGCAGACTCGGTCAGAAGTGTCTGTACTTCTTCCGGAAGCTTATTCCATGTGGTCAGAGAGAAGATCATGTTCTTGCACTCATATTTGTGATTGGTAATTGCGATGTATTTCTGTACATCCTGGAAGTTGTTTGCGTGGATATTGGATACCGGATTCTCCTGTCCGTCAAAGGTGCCCTGCTGAAGAGCCAGATACAGCTCAGAGAACGCCAGAGGAGACGGAGATGCTCCCAGTGCATTGAAGATCGCCAAGGTCATGGAATCTTCCGGTGTACGAATCTTCAGACCCTTTAAGTCTTCCGGTGCATTGATCGGGGTCTTGCTGTTCGTCACCTGACGAAGACCATTCTCCCAGTAAGCAATCTGAATCATGTTACGGTTTGCCAGATCTGTAACCAGCTCATCACCGATCTCGCCGTCCAATACAGCATAGACTGCATCATAGTTCGGGAACAGGAATGGAAGACCAAGTGCATTCAGTTTGGGTGCATAGGTAGCTTCCTGGCCCTGCGGCATCATCATGGCATCCAGAGAACCCATCTCTAACATCTCTGCCATCTCTGCATTGGAACCTAACTGCTCTGCTGCATACAGGTCAATCTTTACACGTCCATTGGATTTTTCAAATACATCATCTGCAAAGTGCTCTAAGGATACATGAAGCAGGTTGCTGGTGGTATCGCTGTGGCCAAGCTTTAATGTAAATTCTGGCTTATCGTATGTAGTATCGGAAGCTTCGGCATCTCCTCCCTCATCAGAAGCTGCTGCGCTGTCGTCAGAACCGGTAGATGCTTCGTCGGAAGATGCTGCCTGATTTCCCCCTCCACAACCTACAGCTGTCAATACCATGGCAAATGCAAGAAGCAGTGCTGTCACTTTTCTCTTTTTCATTTTTATAAACCCTCCTTAAAATTATAATTGTTTTTATCCAAAGTAAGATGCGCCGTTGATGTTCACATCTTCACCAGATACATAAGAAGCCTCATCGGAAGCAAGCCATACAATCGTATTGGCAACTTCACGTGCAGTACCAGCGCGGCCCATTGCCTGTTTTGCGCGGGACTCTTTCTCTTTTTCATCGGAAAGCTCTGCACGAATATCCGTAGCGATCAGACCTGGGCATACGCAGTTTACGGTGATCATATCTTTGTATTCTTTGCAAAGCTCCATTGCCTGTGCACGTGCAAATGCGATGATGCCTGCTTTTGCTGCACAGTAGTGTGCGCCGCCATATACGCCGCCGCCACATTTTGCAGAGACAGAGGAAGTATTAACGATTCTTCCATAATTGCCTTTTACCATGTATGGTACGACTAATTTGGAACACATAAAGGTTCCTACCAGATTGACGTTCATGATCTTCAGGAAATCATCCTTGGTCATATCTGCAATCGTCACTGGCTGGGTGATACCTGCATTGTTGCAAAGGATATCAATACGGCCATATTTTGCAAAGACAGCGTCGAACATCGCTTTTACAGATGCTTCATCCGTTACGTTGGCGCTGACTGCCATGGAATCGCAGCCAAACTCATTCTTTAAGTCTTCTGCATTCTTCTGAGCGCCTTCCAGATTCATGTCTGCCACAACTACACTGCAGCCTTTTTCTGCCAATGCGCGGGTGATCTCACGTCCGATACCTCTCGGCGAACCAGAACCTGTAACAATGGCAACTTTTCCCTTGAAATCCATACAAATTCCCTCCTATTAAAGTTCCGCTCCAGCTTGTTCAGCACCCTGGATCTGGAAGAATATCCGGCTGCTTTGCATCCGGACATCCTTCCGGGTGCTGAACAAGCTTACGCTGATTTTTTTATTATTTTAACAGATCTTTTGCAGATGCTACGATATTCTCGGTGGTGATGCCGTTGATCGCTAACAGTCTCTCGTATGGTGCGGACTGTCCGAACTGATCCTGGATACCGATTCTCTTAACGATGCCTTTGCCCATCTCGGCTACTACTTCACATACTGCTCCGCCAAGACCGTTGATGATATTGTGGTCTTCTACGGTGATGATCTTGCCGATGTCGTTGATGCAGGCTTTGACAGCGTCCACATCCAGAGGCTTTACGGTGTGCATATCCAACACTCTTGCAGCGATGCCGTCTTTTGCCAGTGCTTCAGCTGCTTCTAATGCCAGGCGAACAGTGTCACCGTTGGCGATAATTGCCACGTCTTTTCCTTCTTTTAACTGGTTTGCTTTGCCGATCTCAAAGGTCGCATTCTCATCGTAGATTACTGGAATCGCATCACGGGTAAAGCGAAGGTAGCAAGGACCATCCATCTCAGCAGCTGCTTTTACCAGCTTGCGTGCTGCCCAGTAGTCTGCCGGCATAATCACGGTCATATTTGGAAGGGTACGAAGTACACCCATATCCTCGATACACTGATGAGATGCACCATCGTTGGCCGGAGTCACACCGCCGTGAGAGCATGCGATCTTAACGTTTAATTTCGGATAGCAGATCTCCTGACGAATCTGCTCACACATACGAAGAGAACCAAATACTGCATAAGTTACTACAAACGGAACCTTGCCGCAGGTAGCCAGTCCGGCTGCCACGCCTGCTGCGTTCTGCTCTGCGATACCCACATTGACATGCTGCTCCGGAAGCGCTTTTGCAAATGCAGTGGTCTTGCAGGATTTTCCGATGTCTGCGTCTACTACATAGATACTTTTATTCTCTTTACCCAGCTCTACCAGCTCATCACCGAGGCCGTCGCGGGTTGCAATTAATTTCTTATCCATCTTAGAATCCCTCCTCAAGTTCTTTCATTGCCTGAGCATACTGCTCGTCGTTTGGTGCCATACCATGCCATGCAAGCTGGTTCTCCATGTAGGATACGCCTTTGCCTTTTATTGTATGTGCATTGATAAATTTCGGTCTGCCGTCTTTTGCTGCATGGATCTTGTCAAAAGTCTCCACGATCTGCTCCATGTTATGTCCGTCGATCTCATATGTATCATATCCAAATGCGTCAAATTTCTTGGTGAAATCCAGCTGCGGCATAATCTCGTCTGTTGTACCGTCGATCTGAAGTCCGTTGTTGTCGATGATCACAACCAGATTGTCCAGATGATAACGGTAAGCAGCCATCACTGCCTCCCAGATCTGTCCCTCGTCTGCCTCACCGTCGCCTACTACTGCATAGACCATATAGTCTTTGCCGTCGCGTTTGCCAGCCAGTGCCATACCTACTGCACAAGACAGGCCCTGTCCTAAAGAACCAGTAGAGATATCAATACCTGGGCATTTGTTCATCGACGGATGTCCCTGAAGCTTGGAACCCTCTTTACGCAGCGTATGCAGGTCTTCCTCCGGGAAAAATCCCAGGATTCCCAATGCAGAATACTGAATCGGGCATACATGTCCTTTGGAAAGTACAAAACGGTCACGGTCCTCCCAGCGTGGATTCTTCGGGTCCACATTCATCTCCCTGAAATACAGACAGGATACAATATCTGCGATGGATAATGCTCCGCCTGGATGTCCCGACTGTGCTTCATAAATCATGGTCACAGCCGTTTTTCTGAGTTGTTTTGCCTTTTCTTTCAACTCTGCAATGGTGATCTCTTTGTTCATATCACTCGCTCCTTTCATGGTCTCCCCATTTTTTATAGCTCTTATTTTGCAGGACGATTTCTTTTCTTATTCTACGGTGTCTTTCGTCAAATTGATCAAAATCGTTCTGCAAGTTGTATTTTTTGCACAAAAAAATCATAGCATATTCCAATCAACAGTGTAAAATATCCATTTTTTATGGTAGTATAGTCTAAAACTATAAAAAAATAGTTCTTGACACTTTTACATCCAACATCCTACAATCCCTAGTAGAATGTACTATGTTTTTATTAACTAAATGTATGATTTTTGATACTTTTTTTGTGAAAAAGGGGGTATTTTTCATGGATTTAAAGAAATTAGAATATTTAGAAACTATATACCGATTGCGAAGTTTTTCAAAAGCAGCAGAGGCACATTTCATCTCTCAGCCCTCCATCTCCAACGCAATCCAGAAATTAGAGACCGAATTAGGGGTTCTCTTGATCGACCGAAACGCCAAACCCTTAGTCTTTACCCCGGAAGGTGTACGCTTTATGTCCCATGTCTACAACATCTTAAACGCCGTGGAAGAAGCCCAAAAAGACATGCGGGAACTCTCTTCTCTGAATCATCAACAGCTAAAGATGGCGATTCACAGTACCTTAGGTGATTGGATCCTGACACAGATCTTTTCGGATTTTCAGGAACGATATCCGGGATATGAAGTCTTGATTATAGAAAATACGAGCCAGATCATGTTAGAACAGCTTCTGTCTGAAGAGATCGACTTAGCCTACACACTGATTCCTGATAACTGTGACCTGGAAGTCTTTGACACCATCCCCATCCAGAACTGCGAACTCCATGCCCTATTACCCAAGGGACATCCTCTGGAACAATATGAGCGGATCCCTCTGAGTTTGTTAAAAAATGAACGACTCTTAACCTTCCCGCCTGGTTCCCTGATCTACTCCCGGCTGGAAAGTGCTTTTCAGCAATTAAAGATCGTTCCGCGTTTTCAGACGCTCCACCAGATCCGCATCATGCAGAATCTGGTAGAGCAAAGACGGGGGATCTCTTTTGTGACCGTGGACGAACTGAGTTTTCTAACAGACACCAGTACCTTTTCCATCCGTCCGTTCCAGGAACCCATCCACTTTCTAAAAGGTTTTATCCTGAAGAAAAACAAAAAACGGGACAACAGCGTCAACAATATGATCTCTTATGTGCAGTCCACCGTCCAGAAGAAAAGACAGCATAGAAACGACTAACGCCTCCTATTTGGTGCCAAAGATCCGGTCGCCCGCATCTCCAAGACCCGGAACAATATATCCATACTCATTCAGATGATCATCCAGGGTGCCAACATAAATATCCACATCCGGATGATCCTTCTGCATCCGTGCAAGCCCCTCCGGGGCTGCAATGATGCACATAAAATGGATCTGCCTCACTCCCTTTTGCTTCAGCATCGTAATCGCTGCAGAAGCCGATCCCCCAGTAGCCAGCATAGGGTCCACCACAAAGACATCCCGTTCCGCGCAGTCTTTGGGAAGTTTACAATAATATTCCACAGGTTCTAACGTCTCTTCATTGCGGTAGAGTCCGATATGTCCCACCTTAGCCGCAGGAATCATCGTCAGCATCCCCTCCACCATGCCAAGCCCCGCTCTGAGGATCGGAACCACGGCCAGTTTCTTCCCCTCCAGTTCCTGCACCGTCGCCTTACAGATCGGTGTAGTAATCTCTATATCGGTAAGTTTCAGACCTCTCGTAGCCTCATAGCACATCAACATCGCAATCTCACTGACCAGACTCCTAAAATCCTTAGACCCCGTCTCCACTCTGCGGATAATCCCAATCTTATGCAGTATCAACGGGTGATCCATCACAATTACCTTTGCCATCTCACATCTCCTCCTGTGTATCTTTTTCTTTCACCAGAATCTTCTGATGCCCCGCTGCCTTTAACAGCCGATTCATAATCGCCTGTCCAAGCCCCGGACTGTCAAAAGACTCCGAATAGATCCGAGACACCCCATCCTCATCAAATTCTCTCAGAATCCCAAACAGATGATGCGCAATCGATCTTACATCCTTTCTAGACCCAATACATTTTACATGACCCGCAGGATAGAATGCCCTCGTCTCTTCCGTACAGATAATCCCCGTATCAGAATCCTCCTGAACCTTCTTATTAATATAGGAAACAACTCCCTCCTGTGTCCCCTCTACAATCTTAAGTTCCGCCCTCGGCGCATAATGCCGATACTTCATCCCCGGCGCCTTCGGCCGCGCCACGTCATCTGACCGAAGAAGCCCCTGATCCATCTTCACCTCCCCAATCACCCCCTTAAGCATCTCCAGAGAGATAAATCCAGGCCGCAACACCACCGGACACCCCTCCGTCAAATCTACAATCGTAGACTCCAATCCAATCTCCACCTCTCCCCCATCCAGGATCAAAGGAATCCGCCCCTCCATATCCTCATATACATGCTGTGCTGCCGTAGGACTTGGTCTTCCCGACCGATTCGCACTCGGCGCTGCCACATACCCACCCCCCTGCCGTATCAATTCCCTCGCAATCTCATCCGACGGCATACGCACCGCCACCGTATCAAGCCCTCCTGTCGTCCCATAAGGCACACAATCCCTCTTATGAAATATCATCGTCAAAGGCCCCGGCCAAAATGCCTCCGAAAGTCTCACAGCCACCTCAGGCACCTCTCTCACCACCCCCTCAAGCGCCTCCCAATCCGCAATATGTATAATCAAAGGATTATCCGAAGGCCTCCCCTTCGCCGCATAAATCTTCCCCGCCGCCTCCTCATTCAACGCATCCGCCCCCAACCCATACACCGTCTCCGTCGGAAACGCCACCAATCCTCCCTCTCTCAAGATCTCCCCCGCTCTCCTAAGCATCCCATCATCCATATCTTCCCGATCAACCCAAACAATCTCCGTCTTCAAAGCCTCATCCCCTTTTTATATAAGTTCCGCTACAGCTTGTTCAGCACCCCTACTCTGGAAGGATATCTGGCTGCTCTGCATCCAGATATCCTTCCGGGTGCTTCACAAGCTTTTGCTGTTTTCTGTTCCATTACCCTCCATTCTATCCTCCCACTCCCCTCCCTGTCAACCTACAACCCCTCCCTTTTCTCTCCGCCTCCCAACCCCAGGGGCAACCGCAGCCGCGGGCTTGGGGGATGGTCGAATCGTGCTGTGTAGATTGGAGCGGACAGTCTGGCGATTTTGTACGTCACAGGCGGACATTCATATCCGAATATGGCGCACAAAATTGCCAGACTGTGCGATACACTCTATGCAGATATTCGATCCATCCCCCAAGCCTGCGGCTGCGGTTGCCCCGTCACCCCCTTCATATATTTTCTTCATTCCTCACAATTCTCTCACATTTTCCCCTTATAATGTATCTCATCCCCCTCAGAAAGTAGGTGATTCCATCCATGCCCCGCATGCTGATCGTAGACGACGACCTCCATCTGCGCAAACTCATCCTCACATACGCCCAGCTCGAACATTTCCAATGCCACGAAGCCGAGACCTCCACCCAGGCTCTCCACCTTCTTCGCACCCACACCTTCGACATCATCATCTTAGACGTCATGATGCCCGGCCCTGACGGCTTCAAAGCCCTGGCCAAACTCAGACAATTCACTCAGACCCCCGTCATCATGCTCACTGCCCGAACAGAAGAGTACGACCGCCTTTTAGGCTTCCATCTGGGCGCCGATGACTATGTCTCCAAACCTTTCAGCCCCAAAGAACTTATGGCCAGAGTCAATGCAGTCCTTCGCCGCAGCGGAAAAAAACAGCCCGAAAACCTGCTCTGTTTCGAAGGCCTCACCATCGAACTGGACACCCGTATCGTCACACTCGACGGAGAGCCTGTCAAGCTCCCGCCCAAAGAATTTGACCTTCTGTCCAAACTGGCGCAAAATGAACACATTGTATTTTCCAGAGAACAACTGCTAAATTCAGTATGGGGCTTTGACTATTACGGAGATACTCGCACAGTGGACACGCATATCAAATCACTTCGGGAACATCTTGGCAGCTATCGAAGTTTCATCGAGACTGTATGGGAACAGAATTATGTCAACTCAAGCATTGCCGAAGTACAGGAAATGCTTACTCCGGTCTTAGAAGAGCTTACCAGATCTGACCTGGCCGAAAACGACCAGATGATCTCCTATCTGACCAGTATCGCCCAAGGAAAAGTCATGGTCGCAGATCAAAATGGACAGCTCATCGCCTTTTACAGTTACAACTATCCCATTAATCTGGAGGAACACCACACAGATATCCAGGTATGGGAACGTATTGCAAAGAGCGAAGACTACACTTCTATCCTCTCCGGCAAACCCTACACCAAAGAGATCAAAGAAGGCATCCGTATCTGTTCCTATGAGACTGGCATCCCTGTCACCTACAAGGGCCAGAAAGCATATGTCATACTCTATCGCTCCTTTACCGAACTGTATGATGTGCTGGATATGAACCGGCAGCTTTTGATTATCTTAAGTATCCTGCTTCTCTTTGCAGCCTCGCTCCTCGCTGCCTTCCTTGCCAAAAAATTCACAAAGCCGATCTTACTGATCAAAAAGACCGTAGACCGGTTAGCAGAAGGAGATCTAAGTGCCTCTCCAAAACTCTCGCGCACCGATGAGATCGGACAATTAGCAGATTCCGTAAAAGCATTAGGTGTCGCGCTTCAAAGAGTCGATGTACTACGCAAAGAAGTTATCGCCAACGTCTCTCATGAACTGCGCTCTCCTCTCTCCCTGATCGGAGGCTATGCAGAGATGGTGCGGGATATCACTTGGAAGCAGGATAAAAAGCGCGAAGCAAATCTGAATCTGATCATCAACGAGACCCATTGTATGAGTGAGATGGTCCAGGATATTATGGATTATTCTCAGCTTCAGTCCGGCTATCTTCAGTTAAATATGGGAAATTATGATCTGTGTGAGATTGTTGAGACAGAAGCACTGCGCTATGAGAGCATCGCGCGTGAAAATCATCTGACCTTGCAGGTTATCCGTCCAGAAGAAGAATATCCCATTCAGGCAGACGCCTTAAAGTTAAGTCAGGTCATCCGAAATCTTCTAAATAATGCGGTCAATCACACCCAGGACGGAGGTGTGATTACCGTTCTGGTCGAACTGACCGCCAGAGGATGTAAAGTATCTGTAATCAATCCCGGCGATCCCATCCCGGAAGAAGACCGGGCGCTGATCTGGGAACGATATCAGAGAAGCCAGCACCAAGGCGCCAGAAGACAAGGCACCGGTATCGGCCTGTCCATCGTCAGCAGCATCTTAGATGCTCATAGCGTTACCTATGACGTGGATTGCAACCAAGGACTGACTTGTTTTTGGTTTTTATGGAATGCTTCTAATCGTTAGATCTTTAACAAGCCTTATATTCATAACAATAGTAATCAAACCAGGAGACCACCGACTTCCTCTTATACATCAACTGAAAAGGTGTATGTGTGATCAGGTAATCATGACACACCGGATGAAGATAGATAAAATAGCAGTCTCTTGGCCTGCGCAGGATGCTCTCCATCACATGCTCTATCATCACCTGAAAGATCTCCTGAGGAAACGAATTAAAGATATAAAAATAATTGAACTCATCATAATCCTGATACGTCATGGCATCCGCCTGCACCGCCTGGCATTTAGGCATCCTAAGCTTTTCAAAATTCTGATTGGCAATGCGCACCAGTTCCTGTGACAGATCATAACCCTTGATCTTCTTAAAGGGAAAACGCCCCATCAGATACATCGCTTTCCCTTTGCCGCACCCCAGATCAATGATCGCATCCTGTTCGCTGATGGGAAAATGCTTCAGAACCTTAACAAGTGTATCCGTAGACGGCTGATACTGATTGCCCATTCCCTCAGAAAACCCAGCTTCCTCCTGGGACATCCAGGAGGAAAAATCGGCATTTCCCCGAAACAGTTGGTCGTTTTTTACGGCTGCTCCCTGCCAAAGACTGCACAGCCCGTCATGTACCATTTCCTTTAACATCCTTTTGTTCCTCTTTTCTTAATTCATGACAACAGGTTTGCTGGCGAAGCCTGCAACCTATTATTTTCTGTTGATCCGAAAGATCCCGTCTGCAAATTCTCTTTCATGAATCCTCATAAATCGGTCATACACCATACCATTTTTTCCACAAACATCATCTTTTATGATGGTCAGCGTACATTCATAGGGAAAACAACTATTGTCCAATACCAGATTGTGGGACAGCGTATAGGCAAATTCCAGCAGCTTCATCGGGCTGTGATATGCCGTATCCGGACGCCTGAAATCCCCTCTGTCTGTAAAAAAGTTAAAAGACACTCCCTTTTTACACTGTGCATACAATTTTCGGACAGAATCAAAGATCACCTCATAATTTTCCTGTCTATCCGTATAAGGGATGGTAAACGTCTGAGAAGAGACTGCATAGTCAAATTCTAAATCGCTCAGATCATCTGTAAGAAAATTACGCTCCAGATAACGGATTCGTTCATTTCCATAACGGACTCTCCCAGCCTCTATAAATTCTTCCACAACATCCAGTCCGATATAATGATAGTGTTCCATGCCAAGTGTCTTCAGATACCCATTGATATCTCCAAATCCGCATCCTGCATCACAGATCACTACAGGAGCTTTGAGATCTTGTCGTTGAAAAAATTCATAATTTTTCAAAAGCTCATAATACCGGATCACTCTGCGGTCGCTCGGCATAAACATGCTCATCTCTGAATAGCCATATTTGTGAAAATTTTCACGATACTTTTCGGTCTGTTCCTCGAATTTTGTCCTTATTTCCTGCATTTTGTCTCCCTCTTTTTACCTGCAAGATGTGATTTATTGTATGTTAGCTGTCATAACGCTATGCGTCCGCAACTCAGACACATTTTTATACGGTTTTATACTCTACGGGGAAAATGTGAGAAATTTGTGAGAAATTTGTGAGGAAATTATAAGGAATCCAAGTCTTTCCTCCCTTTTCTCTAAGCCATCTTTTGCTCCTCCTCTTTCCATTCCTCCACGATTCTGCAAAAGGATGTGACCGGCATCCCACAGAGTTCGGCGGCTTTTCTGCCAGAGATCTCCCCCGACTCCCAGCGTCTGTAGATCAGTTCAAAATTGTCTGGCAGAGGCTTTCTGGGCCGCCCAAACTGTACTCCCCGAAGCTTGGCCGCCTCGATGCCTTCCCTCTGTCTCTGACGGATATTTTTCCTCTCATTTTCCGCCACAAAGGACAACACCTGCAGCACAACATCACTTAAAAATGTCCCCATCAAGTCTTTTCCCCTGCGAGTATCCAAAAGCGGCATATCAAGTACCACGATATCCACCTTTTTTTCCCTTGTCAGCACCCTCCACTGTTCTAAGATCTCCTCATAGTTTCTTCCCAGTCTGTCGATGCTCTGGATATACAGTACATCATCCTCTTTGAGTCTCTTTAATAGTCTCCGATACATGGGGCGGTCAAAATCTTTTCCCGACTGTTGGTCGGTATAGATATTCTTCTTCGGCACCTGCATCTTGCAAAGCGCCATCAACTGCCGGTCCTCCTTTTGTTCTTTTGTACTTACACGAGCGTATCCATATGTGTCTGTCATACTTCCTCCTACGTTTGGCCTGTTTTTCGGGTAACTTATGTAAAATACCAATAGCATATTTCTCCATCCCATGCTACAATAAGTATGTTTTACAGTTCGATACAGGAGAGGAGTTAAGGAAATATGAACCTGAAGCATAGACGAATCGTGATAAAAGTGGGCACATCCACACTGACCAATGAACTGGGAAAGAGCAATCTGCGCACTATCGATCAGCTCGCCATGACTCTTGCAGATATTCAAAATATGGGCAATGAAGTGATCCTGGTGTCTTCTGGTGCTATCGCCGTCGGCGCCAACAAGATGCGCCTGAAAGAAAAACCTGCCAGTATGCGGATGAAGCAGGCAGCCGCAGCCGTCGGACAGTGTGAAAATATGTTTTTGTATGATAAATTTTTTGGATATTATGACAAGACGGTTGCACAGATTCTGCTTAATGCAGAAGACATCACTCAAGAAGAAAAAAAAGAAAACCTGACCAACACCTTTGATGCCCTGTTGGAGCATGGCATCATCCCCATCGTCAATGAGAATGACTCCGTGAGCTACACAGAGATCGAATCCGAAGAAAAGCTTTTTGGAGACAATGATATGCTCTCCGCGGTTGTATCTGTTCTCTGCAAGGCAGATCTGCTGGTCATCCTCTCTGACATCGACGGATTTTTTGACAAAGATCCCCGTCTGTATAAGGATGCCAAATTAATCGAGCACATCGAGCAGATCAATGAAGAGATCTATCAATTGGCCGGTGGTGCAGGTTCCAGACGTGGCACCGGCGGGATGCGTACCAAACTACAGGCCGCCAGCCTGGCTACCGCCCAGGGCATCGACACCATCATCACCAACGGAAAAGATCCTTCGATCTTGTATCAGATCATTGAAGGAAAAAAAGTAGGCACCCGGTTTGTGGGAGCCTGAACCTAAGTACAAAGGACGGTCGCAAAATGGCCCCCTGCCTTGCACTCTTTGGGCAAGGCAGGAGGTCCATTTTGTGATAGCCCCTATGCCAGCGCATTGCTGATCAGTTTAATAAATTCTAAGGTACTGAAAAACGCTTCCTGTCTCTCTTGTTCCATCCAGACCATCTCTCCCTGCCAGGCAGAGTTTTGCCGGAAACGCACCCAGACTACAAAGGTGCCTTCCTCTCCCCGACAGGAAAGGAGTTCTCTTTGTTCCGCTACTTTTTCCAACAGAGGTAGTTTGGCGGGTTCTTGTTCTATAAAATATCGGGTCTGTGTGGAGGCCTGCGGAAAAGAGAGCGCGTCAAAAAGCTCTTCCATCTGCCGCAAAAGCTGTATCACATTGAAGAACCTCCAAGGTTCTCTGGTATAACAGTGATATAATCGGCCGGACATCTCCCCGTCCTGACTTTGATCCACACAGATCGTCACCAGATTGGGAGCAGATATATTAATATGTAACTTCATATTTTCCATCTTCTTCCTCTTCACACCATTTGTCAAATGCTAATCCCATCTTCTCCTGTTCCATATCTGCCACGGAAGAGATGTAGCCCTCCAGATTGCGGCTCCACGAATGATGTTCTCTGGAAAAATGATATTGGATACGATGCAAGATCTGTTCGCAGTTTTCCCGGTTTGTTCCCACCAAAAGGATCAAAAACTGAGCCGAATTATATCTGGTAAAGGAATCACATCGCCGCAGACTGTGTTTGATTGCTTCAAACAACTGTTCCGACATCTCTGTCAATTTTTCAGAGCTTTCCATAGGATGACCATTGCCATCCGTGATGGTATATAACATCAGATAGATGGACTGCCCATTTCTCTCCATAATCCGGCGCACTAAGCGATAGCCATCCCGAAAGCTTGGCAGACTGCAATAATAAGCCCCCTCTTCCATCGTCTCTTCTCTTAGGTTTCCTTTGATCTCCCGTATGTCCTGCGGACTTTTGCTGATATGACCGCTCATTGCTTTCAACTGATTCATCATCCTCTCCGATGGACTGATACCCAATTCCACAAAAAAAAGATTTGCAGTATCTTCATATTCCTTTAATGCTTCTTTATATTGATTTAGTGCAATAAAACAATCAATCCTCACCGACTGCCACTCGTCAAAGGGATACAATTCACAAGCCGGCTCGCAGATCTTTAAGATCTCCTCATATTCCCGCTGCTCTTTCAGATATTCACATACCTGCAGCAATGCCTCTGTATAGAGATTTTTGTAGTGCAGACTCTCGATCAGTACCCATTCTTCTCCGGAAAAATCTTTTAAAAATTCGCCATTGTACATATGACAAGCTTTCTTCAAAAGTTTGATTTTCTTATCCGGATTTTTCTCTCGTCCTGCACGCTCGATCAGTTCCCGGAAGATATGAGCATCGATCTCTATCTTTACAGGAGCTTCAAAACGATAGATTCCATTTTTTACAGAGATATATTCATATTCCGGCAGACCAGCATCCAGCAAAATCTTCTTCAGGCGATGACAGGCGACTCTAAGGCTGTTGGCCCCATCCAACACCTCTTTTCTCCCATACAGTTCTTCCAAAAGCCGGTTTCTTGCTATTCCATCGGACAGATGATAAAGAAGAATCAACAAAAGTTTCATGGACCTGGTCATGCTATTTCTGGAATGTAAGACAGGATTTTTCTGATAGGTGATCTCTTCTCCCCCCAGCATCCGAACCCGCAGTATCGGCACCTCTTCCCTCATTGACAGCATCCTCCCGAATACAACTGATAAGCTGTATGCAAATTCAATATTTTGTATATTCAAATTGCCATAATTATAACACATTGTTCATTTATAGCGCAATTCTATTTCAAAAAATCTATACAAACAGAGCCTCCCAATGGATC
>CAJUGG010000097.1 GCA_910585995.1 uncultured Lachnospiraceae bacterium | reverse complement strand
TATTATCTATTTTATTGATTTTATGTGCAATATTGAGAAATCCTTTTATTTCTTATATACCAGTTGTAGGAAACTACATTGATAAAATTGGACTTATTTTTTTATTCGTTTATTTATTAGCATTACACAAATTATGGAATATATATGTACCTAAAAGTGCAGATAGTTACTTGATTTTAGCAACTTTATTTCCAATACTCATTCCTATTTTAGTCTTTCTTATAAGAAATAAGCAACAAGTATCCAGTCAAATGCAACTTGATTATGATTCAGATGGAACTGTCGATGAAATTGTCACCATACATAATGCTGTAGAAAAAACTAAGTCCAAAAAAGCAAATGATAAAACAGTATTGAAACAAGAGTTGCGTCCTGCTTGGAAAAAAGGCTGCCCGTTGATAGTCAATCGCCAAGATATTGTTTCAACAAACGATACAAACCTGTATCTTGAACTTACATTACAAAATTTATCTGATGCCACTATTAAAGCCATCTATATGGATATTTTATGTTTCGACTATCTTCAAGCACCTTTAGCAGAAGCATCAGATTCTAACTTATTAGATTTGACTATTTTACCTAATCAATCATTTTCTACCAATATGAACATTCTTTTACCAGATAACAATACAAGAAAATGCAAACTAACAATTAAAAATATAGTATTTGAAAATGATGTGATATGGAATAATGAAGATCATGGTCCGTTAGAATTGTTAGAAGCCCCGCTAAACATACAATTTAAACCAGAATTAATAAAATTTATGTCAAATAAATTGAAAGACCAACTAATATCTCATAATAAGTATCTTTATATGCCTGTTGCAATGGATGATTATTGGTTTTGTGGCTGTGGACAATTTAATACGAGTGATATGAGTAGTTGCTGTTTTTGCCATATCAATAAAAATAAAGTATTTGATATTATTAATGAAGAAAATTTGCAGCGGGATTATACACAAATGATGCAGGAAAAAGCTCAACATGCTAAAGAACTAAAAGAACAACGTCAGCAAATGATATTAGAACAAAAACAAAATATCAGCAATCAAATTAGTAAAGGAAAAGACAAATTAGATGATTTGTTAAAAAAGAAACAATAATAATAAGCCAGGAACCTTTGTGCTGTTCCTGGCTTACTATTTTTTCTATACCTGCAAAAGTGCCTGCTCTAAATCCTCTATAATATCTTGTGGATGTTCAATCCCCACAGATAAGCGAATCATGCCAGGTGTAACGCCTGCTTCTCTTAACTGTTCTTCATTCATCTGTCGATGGGTATGACTTGCCGGATGCAGAACGCACGTTCTAGCATCTGCCACATGTGTCACAATCGCGCAGAGCTTTAAGCTGTCCATAAATCGTACCGCATCTTCTTTTGTTCCTTTTAGTCCAAACGAAAGCACACCGCAGGTTCCCTTTGGCATATATTTTTGCGCCAATTCATAATAGGTATCTCCTTTTAGCATCGCGCAATTGACAAATTCCACTTTTTCATGTTGTGCCAGATACTCTGCCACTTTTTTTGCATTGCTACAGTGCTTTTCCATCCGTAGAGAGAGTGTCTCCAGTCCCACATTCAATAAAAAAGAGTTCATTGGCGATGGAATACTGCCCAGATCTCGCATAAGCTGTGCGGTCGCCTTGGTGATAAATGCTTTCTTTCCAAATTGTTTGGTATACACCACGCCATGATATGTCTCATCTGGTGTGGTCAACCCTGGAAATTTCTCTGCATAAGCTTCCCAATCAAAATTTCCGCTGTCCACGATACATCCGCCCACAGCCATCGCATGTCCGTCCATATATTTAGTAGTAGAATGTGTCACAATGTCTGCTCCAAATTCAAATGGACGACAATTCACCGGCGTCGCAAATGTATTATCCACAATCAGCGGCACCCCATGCCGATGAGCCAAAGTGGCAAATTTCTCAATATCCAACACTGTCAGCGCCGGATTGGCAATCGTCTCCCCGACTACAGCCTTTGTATTCTCTTGAAAAGCTTTCTCGATCTCCTCTGCCGAAGCATCTGGATCTACAAAAGTACAATCAATGCCCAACTTTTTAATTGTTGCCGCATACAGATTAAACGTCCCGCCATACACTTTTGCCGAGCACACAATATGATCCCCTGCCTGACACAGATTGGCAATCGTATAAAAATTCGCTGCCTGTCCCGAAGACGTCAGCATCGCCGCTACTCCGCCTTCCAGCGCCGCAATCTTCTCCGCTACCGCATCATTCGTCGGATTCTGAAGCCTTGTATAAAAATACCCCTCATCCTCCAACGCAAACAATCGCCCCATCTCATCTGTCGTATCATACTTAAACGTCGTACTCTGATAGATCGGAAGCACTCTAGGTTCTCCCTTTTTCGGTTTCCATCCCGCCTGCACACAGATTGTATCCGGCCTGTAATTATTCATCCTTATCATCCTCCTTTGATGGGCAGCCTCTTAGTTATCATGTAACATATACCGCCCCTTCAACTCAATCACCATCTCTTGATATTTCTTCCCACACCTTTCATAGTCCCCCTTCTCAATATCCTCCACACAAGCCTTTAGATACCTCTCATACAGTTCCCGATAGACCTTGTCGCGATCCGCCTGCCTGTCCATCCGCTTTACAATCGTCGGCGCAATATCATAATACTCCTCAATCAGCGCATGTCCCTCTGGCGTCACATTCAGATACTGATCCCGATACTCCTTTAAAAGTTTTAGTTCATAACAGTCCTGATCTTTGCCAAGACTTTCACAAACTGCGGTCGTAATATAACACAATTTCCTGCGAAAGCCCTTTACGATCTCCTCATAATGAGCTTTTCCAAGAGTCGTCCCATAGGCTTCATTCCAGGTCATAAGCAATTGATCTGCAAACGGGTCAAAGACCTCTCCTTTCTGCTGAAGCATCGCCGGAATCAGATAGATACTAATCAAAAAATTTAGATCTAGCTGCCGTCTGTTCTTCTGCCCTTTGGTCCGATATTTGCTTATATCTTCTTTAGAGACTTCTACAAAGTGTTCTGCCATCTGCTGCAGCCATTCTTCTGGACTCTGGCTGTTCTGATACAGATACTCCATCGCCTGAAACGTCTCTTTATACGTCCGTTCATAATACTCCACCATCCCCGGATACCGATCCTTTTTAAAAGCCTGAAATGGCTTATCACACTGATGGATCAACTCTGACAGACCTTTTAAGGCCTGTGCTCTTTTCTCCTCACAGGCCGCAGTGTCGGTTTCTTTTTCTATTCCCAGCGCCAGATCTCTGCGGATCTTTTGTCCGCAGTACATACAGATGATCTCATCCCGATCATCCGGCACCTGTATCTTCTCGTGGCATTTCGGGCATATGCCCTCTTTAAATATTTTCAGCATGATTACTCATCCCAGTTATGATAGACTGCCTGCACATCGTCGTCATCATCTAAAAGATCCAGTGTCCGATTCAGATATTTGATATCATTTTCATCACTCAGAGTCACATAATTCTGCGGAATCATTGTCACCTCTGCCTGTGCCATCGGTATATTTTCCTTTTCTAAGGCCTCTCTGACCGCCGAGAAGTCATCCGGACTTGTCAGTACCTCATAACTGTCCTCTTCCTCGGAAAAATCCTCTGCACCAGCATCCAGAGCCAGCATCATCAGATCATCCGCCTCCATCTCACACTCTTCCCGGTCAATGATGATCTGCCCTTTCTGCTCAAACATATAGGACACACACCCCGTCGTGCCAAGACTGCCGTTTCCTTTGGTAAATGCATTCCGCACATTAGAAGCTGTCCGGTTTTTATTATCGGTCAGAGCCTCCACGATAATCGCGATCCCGCTAGGCCCATATCCTTCATATGTAACATGCTCATAATTCACGGAACCTGCATCTCCGGCAGCCCGCTTGATCCCTCGGTCAATGGTGTCATTGGGCATATTGTTGGCTTTTGCCTTTGCAATCACATCTCTTAGACGGCTGTTATTATTCGGGTCTGGTCCTCCCTCCTTGACTGCTACTGCAATTTCACGGCCAATAATCGTAAAGATCTTACCCTTTGCCGCATCATTTTTCTCCTTTTTATGCTTTATGTTTGCAAACTTCGAATGTCCTGACATAAACATCCTCCTTCTCTCTCTGTCATTTGTTATCCTTAAGATTCTATCATGCAGAATCCGGGTTGGCAAGCCTATGTATCCAATTCCAGGCTGATTTTCAACGCAGAATCTATTTTTTCCAGGATAGAAGCATCCAGATGACATACCTTGTCTTTTAATCTCTTTTTATCAATTGTCCGAAGCTGCTCCAATAAAATCACCGAATCCTTCACCATATGATAAGCAGACGCCTGCAATTCCACATGTGTCGGCAGCTTCGCCTTATTCATCTTTGACGTAATCGCCGCACAGATCACGGTCGGACTGTGCTTATTCCCAATATCATTCTGTATAATCAGCACTGGACGAACCCCGCCCTGCTCCGACCCAATCACCGGCCTCAAATCTGCATAATAGACATCCCCACGCCTGATAATCACTACTCTCTCACTCCGATCTGCCTCACTAATCCATCGCCGTTTTCGGCTTTTTTCAGTCAGAGTATTTCCAATCTATTTCCATTTTATTCACATGATGCCACGGATTGCTCCGCATTTCATGCTCCCGCAATCCTAAAGCACCTCAAAACAGTCCTGCACCCCCACAATCTGTCCGTCTTTCCAGAATCGCCGCGGCACCCGCTTCCCGATATCACAGGCCAGTTCATAGTGAAATCTTCCAGACAACTCCCCTAAGCCCTCCATAGTAATCGCATCTCCCCCATCTGAGCCGATCAAGATCACCATATCGCCTTCTCGTACTTCATGAATCTGCGTCACATCCACCATAAACTGATCCATACAGACCCGTCCGACAATGGGTGCTCTCTGCCCCCGTATCAGCACCCACCCTTTATTGGACAGCGACCGGGGATATCCGTCCCCATACCCGACAGGAATCGTCGCAATCCGCATTGTATCCTTTGCCACATAGGTGCCTCCATAGCTGACGGCTGTACCCTTTTCGATCTCTTTGAGATATACCACATGACTTTTCAGCGTCATCACAGGCGCCAACGGCACCGCAAGCTTCTCTACCTCCTCCGAAGGATACATCCCATAGATCGAGATCCCGGCCCGCACCATATCCAGATTCGCTTCTTTCAGATCAATAATCCCCGCGCTGTTGGAACAATGCCTGATCTTAGGCCGCACCCCCTGCTCTTCTAACAGCGCAAGAAAATGCAGATAGCGGGACAACTGTTCTCTCGCCGTCTGTTTTTCCCGCTCATCCGCCCGTGAAAAATGCGTAAAGACCCCCTCAATCTCCACATTGGGCAAGAGACTGATCTCGCGCACAATCTTTGCACTTTCTATATCATCTTTAAATCCGATTCTGGACATCCCTGTGTCCACTTTAATATGTACGTGCACCGTTTTTCCTTGGCGCACAGCTTCTTCTGACAATTGTTTTGCCATGGAGAGCTTAAAAACTGCCGGACGTATCTTGTGGCGTATTAGCGTTTCGTATCCGTCGGGAAATACAAAGCCAAGGATCAGGACCGGCTTGTGAATCCCAAAGTTTCTAAGCTGTACGGCTTCTTCTATCGTAGCGACTGCAAATCCCCAGATATACGCATATTCCTGCGCCATACGGGCGATGGGCAGTGCTCCGTGTCCATAGCCGTCTGTCTTGACCACTGCCATCATCTTGGTATCCATCTGAAGATTTTTTTTCATATTTTCAAAATTATATGCTGCTGCATCCAGATTAATCTCTGCACAGACCCTTAGATAGTGTTGCATATCTCTTATCTCCTCGTTGTATTTTCTGTTGTCATTGCCTGCGGCAGATATTGAATCAGATGTCTGGCCATCATCCCATAGGCGCCTTCTGCCTGCGCTGCCAGATCACCGGCTCTGCCATGCAGCCAGACGCCAAGAAGCGCCGCATCCAAAGGTGCCACCTTCTGCCCTAAAAGTCCTGTGATAATTCCGGTCAGCACATCTCCGCTTCCCCCGGTAGACATGCCATGATTTCCGGTAGTATTGACATAACATGTGCCGTCCATGGCTCCTACCGCGCTCGGTGCATCTTTTAACACACAGATACAGTGGTATTCCTTAGCAAACCAGGAAGCCCAGTACGGCACATCCTTCAGGATCACATCGATTGGCTGCCCGCTCAATCTGGAAAATTCTCCCACATGCGGCGTTACGATGATCTCTCCTTGATGCTCTTTTAACCGCTCTCTATGCTTGGCGATAGCATTCAGTCCGTCAGCGTCTATCACCAGAGGCTTATGGAAATCCGAAAGAATCTGTTCCATAAGCTCTGATACCCAGGCTTCATTCCCGATCCCCGGTCCCACAGCTGCCACACTTGCCCAGTTTAACGCCTCGCGCAATGTGCTTTGATCGAGTGCTTCCCTATCAAACGTCGTCAGTATCGCTTCCGGCAGCAATTCCTGTAAGATCACCCGGTTTTCCTTTGGCGTATACAGCCGCACAAGCCCCGCTCCGGCCCGATAGGCGCCATAGCCGCACAGATAGGCTGCCCCTGCCATATTCAGGCTTCCTGCGGCGCACAACGCTTTCCCATAGGTGCCCTTATTGGATCTTGCCTTTCGTACTGGAAGCTTTTCTAAGATCTGTTCCCCTATGTTAGTATATTCTGTTCCTGCCATATTGTTGCTTGTTCCTCCGTCTAATCAACCCATATCCACAAACAAATGCGCTGTACAGATCGTCCATACAGCGCACTTACCAAGCAGCGATACTGCTACTTTTTTATAATTCTTCCTCATAGTTGCTGATGCGGTAAGACAGCTGCATCAGACTGTCCACCAGATGCACATTTTCCACCACCACATCATCCGGTACGTCCAGATCCAGGTGCGCAAAATTCCAAAGTGCCCGGATCCCACACTTCACCAGCCGGTCTGCCACCTCTGCCACCTTGCTTTTGGGCAGTGTCAATACCGCAATCTCAATATTCTCTCTCTCAATATATTCTTCTAACTGGTCCATCATCAGCACCGGAATCCCCCGAATGGAAGTCCCTGCCAGCTCATGACGGATATCAAAGATCGCTTTTGTGGCAAATCCATTCTTTTCAAAGTCATAATTCGCCAACGCATGTCCAAAATTACCGCCGCCGATAATAATCATCGAATGCATCCTGTTTACACCAAGGATCTTGCCGATCTCATCATAGAGATATTTTACATTATATCCATATCCCTGCTGCCCAAATCCTCCGAAATTATTTAAATCCTGGCGAATCTGAGACGCAGTCACTTGCATTTTCCCACTCAGTTCTCCAGAAGAAATCCGCTCAATTCCATTGTTCAGTATCTCTCCTAGATACCTGTAATATCTCGGCAGTCTCTTTATTACCGCTTTCGATATTTCTCTTTCTTCCATGTGTATAGCCTCCCAAAGTATTTATGACTTCAGTATACCCTTTTGCCATTTTCTTGTCAAATATTTTAATAGGAAAGTCGACATTTTCCCTTATACACCATGTAGCAAATACTCTAGCAAAAGTTGATTTTTCTGAAAATATTCATCCACCAGACGTTTCAATATGGTCCAAATCTCTCCCAGATTTTATGGGCTGTCGCAAAATAGACGCCCCGTCTCGATAAAGGTCTAATGTATCAAACCTTTATCAAGACAGGGCGTTCATTTATGACAGTCCCTTCTGACAATAAAGCCAGTTATTTTTTCGGAATCTTCGTAGTCTGTCCTACAGGCTCTGTCTCTTTTGTCCTGTAAGGCCCGGAAATTGCGTACACTTTATAGAAATACGTCGTGCCACTTCTCAGCCCTGTATCCATATAAGAGGACTTACCAGTGCGGCCGATCACTTCATAGTCTCCATCAACGCTGTCTGCTCTCAGGATCACATACTGACTTGCTCCCTTGACCTTTCTAAAGCTGACCTTCAACCGGTCTGCACCGGACGCCTGTACCTTTAGTTTAGAGACATTTTCCAGACGGGTCGTTGTGGATACTCCGTTGGACCAGCTTCCCTGGAAAGAATCTCTCACTGGACGAACCTGATAATAATACGTAGCGCCTGTCACCAGTTTCCGATGAGTAAAGCTGGTGCCGCCTTTTAACCCCAAAGACTGCCAGGTTCCGCCAATGGAGTCTGCATAGAAGATCTCATACTTCTTAGCGCCTGCCACCTTGCTCCATTTCAGAGAGACACTGTTATAGGTCGTCTTCTTCACCTGAAGCATCGTAGAGCCTGTCAGATCTGTTTTTGCATAAGAAACAGGACCAAATTCACTCTTGATCTTCTTCTGGCATACCCGCATCTGGAAATAATACGTCACGCCGCATTTTGCCTTGGAGAATTTATAAAAAGTCTTCTTCACATTGGCCAGACGCTTAAATCCAGAATCCGAAGAAGTCGAATAATAGATTTCATACGATGTCGCGCCCGCTACGGCATCCCAGTTCAGCATGATCGTATTAAATTTCGTCGGAGTTGCACTGATAAGCTTTGTCCCATAGACAGCCGTATCGCCTGGATTGCCTGTGCCCTCCACAACACCGGATGTTGCACCATCTTCATCCTTGTTATCCGGCGTATTCCAGTCACTAGGATGATTCTGTCCATTGTTGTCAGACTCTCCTGGAGCGAATGTAATCTGTTTGAGCGTAAACGTCAGTGTACCTGTCTTGGCTGTAGTTATATAATTGGCATCCGCTGCGACAAAAGAATAACCCACGGTCACTGTCATATCCGCGGTAGTCAGGCCAGACAGTGCTGCTTTCAACTGATCGTAAGTCATCGTCTGCTGATTATACGTATAAGTCAGTGTACCTGCCACCGCCTCATGACTGACGCCCGTAAACGTCGGCTGAACAAATGTTCCATCACCAAGACGAATATCCTGAGAAGTCGTTACCGTCACCTGATAATCTGCCGGAGACACCGTGAGATTCACCATTACGATCATCTTTTCATACACATCTGCCTGATTCGGTGAAAAGATCGCTTTTAACGTCTTCGTGCCAGCCGCTCCATAAGAAGTCACATCCGACGCCCAGGAAAACGTACCTGCGATCTCTGTGCCGTCTGCCGTGGCAGTCCCCTGGATATGCTTTGCATCCACCGGATCTCCATATGTAACCGTCCCTCTCTGAGAAGCACTCACCATCGGAATGATCTTCGGCACATAATCAGATGCCGACAACGTCAGGATCTCGCTGCCGTACAGCCCAAGCATCTCCGGATCATACCCATAAGCTACCGAAGCATACCCACAATCGACAATATAAGCCCCTGTGACACTTCCATATGCTCCTGCCAAAAACAACTGATCGTCTGCCCCAATCGTACCTTCATCACAATTGGTCACATCCACCAGATAATTCTTGCCGTCCATCGTGACCACATTCCACATATGAAGTCCGGCACCCGTCCCGCCATCCATCAAACCAGTGACCGTATAGCAAATCGTATCTGCAAATGTGGACAGATCACACAGATACTGAAATGCCTTCGCATAACCCTCACATACCACATTGGTCGAAGGATCATTGTCAAATACCCAGATCAACTGCCAGGGATTCAAGTCCGAAGGATTCGATGTTTCCGCTGCCGCATAATTATAAGAGACCAGCTCACAGATCTTCTGCCGATACGCTACCAGTTTCTCATAATCCGTTTTATTCTCATTGGCCTGCACAATCCTCTTCGCATTGGCAACAGCCGCCGGAATCTTCGAAATCTTAGCAGAATCCACGGTAAACGCGTCATTTCCATAACGATATTCATTGGATACCACAAAAGAAATATAGATACCCGAAACCGTCATCGACTGACCCGTATATCGCATGGAATAACCCCTGTTCATACCACTCACTTTATCAAACCAATAAAGCTCATACGGGCAGTCCATCAACAGATACATCATAAGATCACTCGTGCTGATCAATTCCTCACACTTTTGTTCTGCCACTTGAAATGCCAGTTCCGGACTCGAAGGATAACCCAATTCCCACGCTGTCCAGGACAGATTTTGAAGCCCCAGCTCCTGAAACGTCAGCGAAATCTCCGTACTCCTCTGCGTACCCGCTGCAATCTGTCTTACCTTATCCTTCAACACCGCATAAATCTTCTGATTGTATTCCCCCTGCAGCCTGTCTTCCCCGACGTTACCGAGTGTAGAGATCCCCTCATTCAGTCCCTCATAAAAAACTTTCTCCACATACCCAGCAAACAACTCATCCGAATCAGCAAGCTCTCCCTCCGACACTGGTATGTTCTGCGTCACCATCTCTTCTGTAACCACATCATCCCCTGCCTGCTCCGCTGCAAACACCGGCAAAGCGTCCACATGCAGACAACTGCCAATCACAGCCACCGCCAAAGACACCGCGAGCCCACGCCTGAGCCTGTTCTTCCATTCCTTCATCACTTTCTTCTCCTTTTCCTTATTTTGTGCCCATCCGCCCTCATACACACAACGAATGTCCTGCCACACCCCTATTTTACCACATTTTTCATCCCTGTCAATACCCCACCCCAGTAATGTATCTCCGCCTCCCAGCCCCAGGCCAGAGCGAAAACACGGGCGGGGGACTCGCACAAAGAGTGCTGTGTAGATTGGAGCGGACAGTTTTTCGTTTTTGTGTGAACCAGGCGAACACGCTTGCGTGTACGACCGGTTCACACAAAAACGAAAAACTGTCCGATACACTCTATGCAGACCTTTGTACGAGTCCCCCGCCCGTGTTCTCGCTCTGGCCGTCCCCCACCCCACAAAAACATTTGCATCCTCCCATCATTTCCGCTATAATAAAAAGAACTATGCAAACGAACGGAGACCAAACTTATGATCCTATCATGTCAAAACATTCACAAAGCATTCGGCGACCACATCGTCCTGAACAATGCTTCCTTTCATATAGAAGAACGCGAAAAAACCGCCATCGTCGGCATCAACGGTGCCGGCAAATCGACCCTTCTAAAAATTATCATCGGAGAACTCCCCGCCGATGACGGACAAGTCATCCTCACCCGCGGCAAGACCATCGGCTACTTAGCCCAGCACCAGGAGATGACCTCTGACAACACGATCTTCGATGAACTCTTAACCGTTAAAAAAGACATCCTGGCCATCGAAGCCCGTATGCGGGAATTAGAACAGTCCATGAAACACGCCGAAGGTGACACACTAGAAACCCTGATGAACACTTACGACCACCTCAATCACACCTTCGAACAACAAAACGGCTACGCCTGGAAAAGCGAGATCACCGGCGTCCTCAAAGGCTTAGGCTTTACCGAATCCGATTTTTCCAAGACCGTTGACACGCTCTCCGGTGGCCAGAAAACAAGAGTTAGTCTAGGCAAACTCCTACTCTCCCGTCCGGATATCATTTTATTGGACGAGCCAACCAACCATCTGGATATGAACTCCATCACCTGGCTTGAGACCTTTCTGATGAACTACCAGGGCGCCGTGATCATCGTCTCTCACGACCGCTATTTTCTCAATCGCGTCGTCACCAAGATCGTCGAGATCGATCAAGGCATCGTCACCACCTTTAGCGGCAACTACACTGACTATGCCCAGAAAAGAGCACAGCTAAGAGACGCCCGGCTGCAAGCCTATCTAAACCAGCAAAAAGAGATCAAACACCAAGAAGAAGTGATCGCCCGTCTCAAATCCTTCAACCGGGAAAAATCCATTCGCCGCGCCGAGAGCCGGGAAAAGATGTTAGATAAGATGGAAGTCCTAGAAAAGCCTACTGAAGCCCGCACCGATATGCACATCCAGCTAGAACCCCGTTATCCAAGCGGCAACGATGTACTAACCGTCGAGCGCCTCAGCAAATCCTTTCCGCCTCAGACTCTCTTTACCGATCTGAACTTTGAGATCAAACGAGGCGAACGCGTAGCCCTAATCGGCAGTAACGGCACCGGCAAAACAACTATCCTGAAGATACTAAACGGCGTCCTCCCCGCCGATGCAGGCGAATTTACATTAGGCGCCAGAGTCAAAATCGGCTATTACGACCAGGAACACCACGTCCTGCATAGGGAAAAAACCGTATTTGAAGAACTTAGCGACGCCTACCCCACCCTGACAAACACCAAGATCCGAAATGTCTTAGCGGCCTTTTTATTTACAGGCGACGACGTTTTCAAACGCATCCAGGACCTAAGCGGCGGCGAACGTGGCCGGGTATCTTTAGCCAAACTGATGCTCTCCGAGGCCAACTTCTTAATCCTCGACGAGCCAACCAACCATCTGGATATCGTCTCCAAAGAGATCTTAGAGCAGGCGCTGAACCAATATACCGGCACCGTCCTCTTCGTCTCCCACGACCGGTATTTTATCAACATGACTGCCACGCGAATCTTAGACCTGGCCGACCAGTCCCTGACCAACTACATCGGCAATTACGATTATTATATCGAGAAAAAAGAGACGATGACACACTTTACTGCTGCTTCCGATCCCCTCAGCCCGGACACAACAGAACTCTCCGAATCCGAATCCAAACTCTCCTGGAAACAACAAAAAGAACTCCAGGCACAGCTTCGCAAAAAGCAAAACGATCTCAAGCGCATAGAGACACAAATTGAAACATTAGAAGCACGAGACAAAGAGATCGACCAGCTTCTCACCCAGGAAGAGATCTTTACCAACATAACAGAAGTCACCAAACTCTCCCAAGAAAAAGAGGCTCTCCTAACCGAATTAGAAAGCCTCTACGAAGAATGGGAAAACCTCTGCGAATAACTCCCCTCACTCTGCCTCCGGCTGAAAATACAGATCAATCCCGGAGGCAATCCCATCCGCAACCTTCTCCTGATACGAATCATCCGCCAATTGCTGCCGCTCAGAAACATTCGTCAAAAACCCCGTCTCAATCAGACAAGAAGGCATCACCGACTCCCGAATCACATGAAACTCCTCCCACTCGTAGATCGAACGTTTGTTTGCCCCAGTAGCCAACAACACCTGCTCATGCAAAAGCTCCGCCAGCCTCTGACTGTCCTCTTTTGCAAACTGTCCGCTATAATAAGCCTCCACCCCCTTTGCCTTCGATATATCACTGGAATTTTGATGAATACTCACATACACATCCGCATGTACCCTCTTAGCCGCCTTCACCCTCTTAGAAAGCGTCATAAACTCATCCTCCTCCCGCACCAGCACTGCCTGATACCCCATCCCCAAAAGCTTGCTCTGCACCTTCTTAGCAATCTCAAGATTCACATCCTTCTCCTTCACCCCTCTTCTCACACACCCATCATCCGCTCCCCCATGCCCCGGATCAATTGCCACCACAATCTCTCCCGGCTCCCTCTTAACACCCCTCTCCCGTCCCGTATAGTACCGATACTCTTTCTCCGTTCCCCCCAAAAGCCCTCTCGCCAGATCCATCCGATTCGGTATCTGTCCTCTCAAGACCTCCTCTTCTCTCCTTTTCTCTCCCATCGCATCCCCTCTGCCAGACCAGACCGCCGCACTCCCCATCCAGACCAGCAAAAGCACCAATACCACTCCCGCAGCCACAATCTCAACCCTTCGAATACTCCACTTCAATTCCTGTCATCCCTTTCCGCCATCCTGTCAGTACCCCACACCCTTTCTCCTTTTTCACACTCCCTCTCATCCATCCCATTCTATCCCCACTCTGCATCCAACCTGCATCATCCCCAAAACCTTTCTCATTCATTCCTCCCTCACCCCAAGCACCCCCGCAGTGGTGTCCTCCTCTTATCACGTCACCCGTATAAACAACTCATTGATGCCCTCATAAAACCCAACCGTCACAATCGTCGCCCCTTCATCCATCCCCGGAAACTGATATTTTTTATAATAATCCGTCGTCTCCAGTAGTGGATTATCCGACGTATACTCCGTTCCTTTCGTAAGCCCCAGATAACTCCCCCACTTCTCTATCATCTCCTGCGGCTTTATCTCCCCCCACGTCCATTCCGTCCGCACATAAAAAGAATACACCTTTCCCGTCTGCGCATCCAGATACAGATCAATCACCTGGTTAGCTTTTTTGAGATTCTGTTGGCTCGTGGACAGACTTACCCTCCACACCGGCATATTATTCTGCGGCTCTAACACATCAATCGCCGAATATAATACCGCACTGTACGCCGAAGGCTCCACGTCCTTCACACTGTCAGGCAGCACCCCAAGCTCTTTTAACACATTCAGCTCCCGATTGCAGATCTCATAGACCTGCGCATCTGTGATCTCTCGTTCCGTAGGTCCCTGTCTGTTCATCACAAACGCATAAGTTCCCTCAAAATCCTCATAATTCACCCCTGAAGAAGCCGATCCCCCGGACGTGACACTCTGTTCGCTCCCTGGCAGCACCTGATGCCTCAGACACTCCGCCAGCAGATACAGTTTCTCATTGCTGTTCATCTGATAACGATAGCCCCCACGACCCCCCTCTGCTTCCTCCACCGTAATCTCATTTAATAGAGACTGATCCTTATAACGGGCGATCTGTTCCGGTCCCAGCACCGAAAATGCCACCACTGCTGCCAGCAGCACCGCCAACTGTATGGTTCTCTTCTTCTCCATCCGCCTCTGCCTCCTTATCCGTCAGTAAAAAGCTAAAACAGCTTCCTTTCCCAAGCGTGCTCTCGATCATCAGTTCGCTCCCGTGGAGCTTTAAGATCTCCGCACAAAGTGCCAGTCCAAGCCCTGCCCCGTTATGGCTTCTGGAGCGGGATTTATCCACCATATAAAATGCCTCTGTAATCTTTTTACACTCCTCTGGCGGAATCCCCACGCCTTCGTCTCTCACAGCGATATAATAGCCTTTCTTACGCTGCTCCCCCAAGATCTCCACCAGATCTCCTTCTTTGGACGCTTTACAGGCATTGTCCACCAGATTAATCAGCACCGTCTTTAGCAGGTCGATCTCGACATTCACCACCCCAGGCTCATACTGAAAATTCAAACGTATGTTCTTCTCTTCCCGATAGACATCTTCCAGATAAGCAAACAGTGATTCCGCCTTTTCTTCCTGCCTTTTGACAGCATTTCGTTTTGTCACGATCAGTTCGAGCAGGCGAAAAGACATAGCTTCTAAGCGCTTTCCCTCCGTATAGATATAATTTGCGGACAGAAAATGCTTCTCCTCATCCAGTTTTCTAGAGCGCAGCAGATCTGCATACCCGATGACCGCCGTCAAAGGCGTCTTTAACTCATGAGAAAAAGCAGCGATAAAATCTTCTCTTGCCCGGATCTCGTCCTCCAACTTGTGGATATTTTCTTCCAAAACCCCTGCCATATGGTTAAAATCACATGTGAGCTGTCCCATCTCATCCAGGCTGATCTGCTCGGCCCGATATCCATAATCTCCGGCTGTCATCTTTTTCGCCGCCTGAGTCAACAGGCGAATCGGCTTTGTCAGCCAGGAAGAGATAAAATACATCAGTACCGAACTGAACACCAGAATCAAAAGCGTGATATTTCGATAGACGGCAAATCCCCTGTCTCTCTCCGCATAGACAGAAGTCACATCCCGCATGGTCTCCAGATACAGGATACGGTCCAAAGTTGTCACCATAGTTCCTGTCTGGATATAATAGTTTCCCTGTAGAGAGATCACCCTCCAGGCGCGCGTAGTGGCTCCCACAGAGTCTAAAAGAGCCGTATCCTCCACAAACCCCTCACTGGCATAGACCACCTTTTGCTGCTCGTCTAAGAGCCTTAGAAGCCGTCCCTGTCCGCCTCGTTCTAAGTTGGCGCCAATCTCCTCAATTACCGAATTTTGCAGCATATCGTATTTGGACGGAATATTCAGAGCAGCCGTCTCAAAGGCGAACTGCAAGATACTGCTCTCATCTTTTGCCTGCTTTGTCTCCCGCTCCAGAGAGGTTTGAAACACATCATCGACAAACACATATCCGCCCACGCCAAAGGATACCGCCATGATCAAGATGCTGCAAAACAATATTTTATAGGAAAATCTCATACTCTTTGGTTTCTCCTGTTAGATTTCCAGCCGATAACCTACTTTATACACAGCCACCAGGTTTTTCTCCCATCCCATCTTGCGCCGCAGTCTCTGTACATGCAGCTCCAAAGTCCGGCTGTCTGCGATATATTCGTCTTTCCAGACTTTTTCATAGAGGATCTCTTTAAACAGCGCCACATTTTTATTTTGGATAAACAGCACCAACAGCCCATACTCTTTGTTGGTAAGGACCACAGGCACCCCGTTTCTTGTCACTTTTCTGGCTTCTGTATCCACAGTCACATCCCCTGCAGTCAGCAGCGTCTCAGTCTTGTGGTATCTGCGCAGAACCACTTCTACCCTTGCCACCAGCTCCAGCGCATCAAAAGGCTTTACCAGATAGTCCTCGGCTCCCAGCTTTAATCCTTTTACCTTATCTCTCACATCGCTTTTTGCTGAGATAAAGATCACCGGCACCTTTAATGGCCGGATATATTCCATAATGTCAAATCCATCTGCTCCCGGCAGCATAATATCTAAAAGAATCAGATCAAAATTTTCTTTTTCGATCAAATCAATGGCGGTCAGGCCGTCCTGTACACATCGGCAGCCATATCCCGCTGCCGACAGATTGATATCGATCAGATCACAGATCGGTTTTTCATCATCCACTACTAATATATTGATCATCCTTTTACCTGCCACCCCCAATATTCCCTGATTTTCACAATCAGTTCTTCCATGGTATCCTCCTCTGTACATTGGTAATAATCTTCAAATCCTGTATCGATGTCAAATCCTCCGGTTCTCTGATAATAGATGGCACAGCGGCAGTCCACCTTGGATTCTTTGGAGGTTGTCTCGATACTGTATCTTGCCAGCACCACCAGATCTTTCATCCCGTCCCCGTCCACATCTCTGCCGCTGATGCCCTTTAGGGAGTACAGACTGTCATAATCCCCCATGGGCTGAAAGCTCCAGACAATATCCCCTTGTTCATTGATCAGATAGACCATAAAGATATTGTAGGCAGAGATTCGAAAAGTTCCCGGCACTACTTTCAGATTTCCAAGTTTCTCAAAATGCCTTGTATAACACTGTTCTTCCTCGATCACAAATCCATACTGCAAAAGTTCCGCAAGCGTGGTGGCCGTATATAAAAATTCTGTCGATCTTCCATCTCTTACAAATGTAATAATCAAATTGGCACTCTTATTCATCCCAAACCGGTTGATTTTATCCGAGATCCGCCAGTCTCTGTAAAATCCGGTCTCTCCCTGAAAAAGCACATCCCCCACCTTATACGCAATCTGTTCATAATCACTGGTATAGTCAATACAGTGGGTGATCAAAATAATATCTGTCTTTTTATCCCGGTCCACATCGGCAAACGCGATGGAGGCAATATCCTCTACGGGCTGCAGCATCTCACCTGCGACGCAGTTATTAGTCTCCAACTGATTGCTTTTGTACAGAATCTCCCCTTCTTGATCTGCCAAAAACAACGCCAGTCTGTGCCAGCGCCGCTCCATAGCCGGCACCAGGCGCACTTCTTCTTCCCCAAAAGACTCCATCACCACCGAAAAGACTTGGTCTTCCAGGATGCGATAGCCATTCTCCTCGATCTCCTCCAGACACGTGATCGCCTGAAAACGCGACTGATACTCCTGATAATACCAGTTGATATCTTTTGTCGTATCATCTGCTTGAACGGGCATAGGGAAAAAATATCCGCCTATTGATATGATTATAGTGATAATAAGAAAACCAATTTTCTTATGATTTATGTTCATCTTTATCCTTTTCCAGAAGCCGGTAAGTCAGCAGCAGATATAACAACTGATCCGGATCCTCCAGGTTAATATTTACCAGATCCCGAATATGTGACATTCGATACAAAAAGGTACTTCTGTGGATAAACAGCTCTTTGGCCGCTTTTACCGCATTCATCTGACAGACCACATACATCCGAAGTGTGTTAAAATACTCGGTCTTATGCTCTTTGTCATATTCCCGAAGGGTCAGAACTGCGCGGCTGCACACCACTTTAGGTTCCAGTCCTTCGGTACATTTTCCAATCAGATAGTCAAGCGCAATATCCTCAAATCGGTTCAACCACCGAAGCGGATAGCGTTTCATCCCCTCTTCCAGGGCGATACAGGACTGATAATAATACTGTCTTAACGATCCAAGACCAGTAAATGCATAACTGATCCCTGCTTTTAGATAGCTGTCCTTTAAAAAATCACTCACGGACTGCAGAGCTTCTTCCAGCGTCTTCCCATAGTAATACAGGTTTACATAGACCACAATATTCCCGTCCAGCAAAAAAGCGCAGCTTCCTTTCATCAGGCTCTCGATCCGGTTGCAGATAAAGCGAACCACGGTCAGGTTCTGCCTGTCCACCATGGACACATGAATATTCATGCAAAAATACGTATGGTTATCTCTCCAGTGAAAGCTTTCAAAACGCGATTCCAGAGAAGAAGCATCGATCTTCTCATCCGTCAAAATATTGGACAGCAGGCGGTCCAGCGTATAGCTGATATCGGATTTTAAGACGGTATATTTTTCCAGCATCTGCAAGATATATTTCGCCAGATGAAGCAGCAGATACTCGTCATAACTCTTTAGTTTTCTGGTCACTTCCACAAGAATCACCCGATAGGGATTCCTGTTTTTATCATAAACATCATAAAAGAGGTTATTTTTCTGTGTCAATGGGTCCAGATAACGATGGACCTCTGAAAAATCGCCAGTATCCATACTCCCACTGTGATAAGCTGTCACCAGATTGTTCTGCAGGATCTCCTGAAATTCTGGCATGGCATCCATAAGACTGCTGTAGTCTATCACAAATCCTTCGGTCGTACTCACAATCACTGGATTATGAAAGATCCGATGGGAGGCATCCAACAGTGTTTTTAACGTCCGTTCAGATATAGCAAGGTTTTGCATCCTCTCATCCCAAGCATCATAAGTATCAAATATCCGTTGCACAGCATTAAACAATTCATTGATATTTCTGTCCTCAGGAAAAAAACAGACTCCATGGGCAATCTGCCAGGGCGTACACAGAGAAGTCCCAATCACCAGAATCAGATTTTCCCCATGATGAGCGAGCAGCTGCTCTGTCAAGTCCTCCTCTCTCGCGATATATACTTTGTGTCTTCTAAAATCAGTTCCATTCTGGTAAAACAACGGGCGCTTCAGGTTCATCTCCTCGGACATTTCCCCCACATAACATTCTGGATAATTTTGTTTGAGCCGATCTACCAGGATTTGCATGCTGATTCTCATGATGTCACCTCGTTTGTCAGTCTAAAAAAGCATCTTCCTGTCTGTATATCTTTTGACAGGAAGATGCCTCTTTCCTATTCTCTTTATGCGAATTTTCTCATAGCTGCTTCTACTACATGTCCTACCAGCACAGAGGTCGTCACGCTTCCAACTCCGCCTGGAACCGGAGTGATCGCGTCTACGATCGGTTCTACTTCTGCATAATTCACATCGCCGCAAAGCTTGCCCTCTTCATTGACATTGATACCAACATCGATCACGGTCTGGCCTGCGGATACATATTCTTTTCCAACCACGCCTGCACGTCCTGCTGCTACGATCAGGATCTCTGCCTCTCTCGCTACTGCCGGCATATCAATCGTTCTGGTATGGCAGGTGGTAACGGTTGCGTTTTTCTTAATCAGCATCATCGCTGCTGGTTTGCCCACTACTAAGGAACGGCCGATTACCACAGCTTTTTTGCCGGTGCAGTCGATTCCATAGTGATCTAAGATCTCCATACATGCCTGCGGAGTACATGGCGGGAAACCAACCTTTTTGCCAGTGAATACGCCGCCTAAAGAAGCATCGGTCTGGCAGTCTACATCCTTCTCAGCAGCCAGTGCATTCTCCACCAGCGTCTGATCGATATGCTTTGGAAGCGGACGGAACATCAGTACGCCATGGATATTGTCGTCTTTATTGACCTGATCCACTACTTTCAAAAGTTCTTCCTGCGTCACATCAGCCGGAAGCAGGAATTTCTTATACTCTACGCCGAGAGTCTCGCAACGTTTGGTTGCGCCTCTCTCATAAGAGAGGTCGTCTGGTCTCTCTCCCACACGGATAATGCCAAGGGTTGGCTTAATGCCTTTTGCGTTTAAAGTTGCTACATCTGCTTTGATTCTCTCATTGAGAGCAGCAGTTACTTCTTTTCCTAATAACTGTTTTGCCATGTCTATCTCCTATCTTAGCCTTGCATTGACAGCTGCAAAGATCTCGTCTGCCTTTTTGCTGTAATCGGTAATCATCTTGTCTGCTTTCTCATTCAGAGATGCTGCATACTCTTTGTCCTCCATGGACTTGGTGTTGATGAACACATTCAAAGATGCACCCAAAAGTGCTGCTTTACAGAACACCACACCTACACCTGCATCTGAGATCGCCAGTGCAGAACCTTTTGCTGCAAACTCTTCGATCACATCAATCGCCTCACAGCACTTCTCCATGATCTCCATGGGTACTGCACAAGCCTCTTTCAATACAATCGCCATCACACGTGCTTTTTCCGCCTTCTCTTCCTCGGTTGCTCTTGGCATGCCATATGCCTTGGACAACGGCTCAAAAGCTTTTGCATCTTCTTCCACCAGACGAAGAAACTCTCCCTGCAAAGCGGTTGCTTTCTCTTTTAATGCAATGATATCTGCTTCCACATCCGCATATTTTTTCTTGCCTACGGTCAGACTTCCGACCATATTGCCAAGAGCCATACCAATCGCACCTACCAAAGCAGAAGCACCGCCGCCGCCCGGAACCGGAGCTTTCGATGCAAGAACATCGACAAATTCTTCACAAGAACTCTTTGTGAATCCCATACTTTACCTCCATCTTACCGTGGATATTCCACTTTTTACACGACAGCGAGCAGGGGACAAGCTGTTCCCTGCTTACTGTCTATTCGTTCTCTTGTTTATGACAACAGGCTTGCGGGCGAAGCCTGCAATCCATCATCTGTCTCTTAAAACAATCCGGTAATCTTACCAGTCTCGTCCACATCGATTCTCTCAGCAGCCGGAACCTTCGGAAGACCTGGCATGGTCATGATCTCACCGGTCAGAGCTACGATAAAGCCAGCACCTGCGGAGATCTTCAGGTTACGTACGGTTACTTCGAATCCAGTCGGAGCGCCCAGTTTATTCTGGTCGTCAGTCAGACTGTACTGTGTCTTAGCCACACAGATCGGGCAGTTAGCAAATCCAAGTGCCTCTAACTCTTTTGCCTGCTTCTGAGCATTTGCAGTCAGGACAACTTTGCTTCCGCCGTAGATCTTCTGAACGATTGCATTCAGCTTATCTTCGATAGAAGTTCCTTCAAGCTCATAGGAGAAGGTGAAGTCGTTCGGCTGCTCAACCAGACGAAGAACTTCTTCTGCTAACTTCACGCCGCCTTCGCCGCCTTTTGCCCATACTTCAGACAGAGCAACGTTTACGCCGAGTTCTTTACACTTCTTCTCAACCAGAGCCAGCTCAGCCGGTGTATCGGTTGGGAATGCGTTGATTGCAACCACACATGGAAGTTTGTATACATTGGTGATATTGCTTACATGTTTCAGAAGGTTCGGAAGACCTTTCTCAAGTGCATCCAGGTTCTCGTTGTTCAGGTCAGCCTTTGGAACGCCGCCGTTGTATTTCAGCGCACGTACGGTAGCTACGATTACAACTGCGTTTGGTTTCAGACCAGCCATACGGCACTTGATATCTAAGAACTTCTCAGCACCTAAGTCAGCACCAAAGCCAGCCTCGGTAATGGTATAGTCAGACAGCTTCAGAGCCATCTTGGTAGCGGTTACAGAGTTACATCCATGAGCGATATTTGCGAATGGTCCGCCATGAACGATTGCCGGAACGCCTTCTAGAGTCTGAACCAGGTTTGGTTTCAGAGCGTCTTTCAGAAGAGCTGCCATAGCGCCTTCTGCGTGCAGATCACCTGCGGTTACTGGTTTCTGCTCTGCAACTTTGCCATATGTATAACCAATGATGATTCTAGCAAGTCTCTTCTTCAGGTCGATAATATCACTTGCCAGACACAGAACTGCCATAATCTCGGATGCAACGGTGATATCATAGCCGTCTTCTCTTGGCATACCGTTGGTCTTTCCGCCAAGGCCGTCCACTACATTACGAAGCTGACGGTCATTCATATCCACACATCTTCTCCAGGTGATCTTTCTTGGGTCAATGTTCAGTGCATTGCCCTGGAAGATATGGTTGTCGATCATTGCTGCCAGAAGATTATTTGCTGCGCCGATTGCATGGAAGTCACCAGTGAAATGAAGGTTGATGTCCTCCATCGGAACTACCTGTGCGTATCCGCCGCCTGCTGCTCCACCTTTTACACCGAAGACCGGTCCTAAGGACGGCTCACGAAGCGCTACCATAACCTTCTTGCCAAGCTTCTGCATACCGTCTGCCAGACCTACCGTCGTGGTAGTCTTACCTTCTCCTGCCGGCGTTGGGTTGATTGCAGTCACGAGGATCAGTTTTCCATTAGGAGCATCCGACTCTTTTAATAAGTTGTAGTCGATTTTTGCTTTGTACTTACCGTACTGCTCCAGATACTTGTCGTCGATCCCTGCTTTGGCCGCGATCTCGGTAATCGGCCTCATCTCACATTCCTGAGCGATCTCGATGTCAGATTTGAATCCCATAAGAAAAACTCCTTTCTCATACCCCCTGGACATGGCTGTCCATCTGAGTATCTGCGCTCTGCGCATTGTTTAATTTTTAACAAAGATATAAAATATCTTTGAACATAAACTCATTATATCTGATTCTGTTTTGTTTGACTTCCTACAAACTGTACTATGTCATGCCAAATATTGACGTTATCCGCATAGATTTTTTACCGTGGTGATGGAAAGATCTCCTGCCACCACCAGATCTTCCGCATGAAAGCCAAACTGGAAGTTGTCACTGTAGAGAATCTGTGCCGAAGGCGGAAACTCCTCGTCTCCTTCCCAGAAGATAAACTGCATAAAATAGCCGTTGACCAGTTCAAACTCATAGGCGATATCCCCCATGAAGACCTTCTTTACCCCTGGAATACGCTCCATGGCCTCAGAAAATACATTTAGTTTAAATCCAAAGCCAAAAGTCAGTCTTTTAATACATCTTCCGGTAAACTGCTGGTTGTATAATTCTCCATAAGTAGGCACCTCGCGAAACGTCATAAACTTGCCGCTGCCCTGCACATATTGTCCTTCTAACAGATAGCGCAGAATAAAAGTCTTTGCCGACAGACTGTCCAAAAGTACATCTTTTGACAATACCTCTATTTCCGTCGGCTGAATGGAAAATTCCGGATAATTTACCTCATAAGAGAATCCCATAAACCGAAGCTGAAACTTCTGCGCGGATGCATCATACAATATGTCTAATCTTTCCGCCGTTTCCACAGGATCCAAAGACTGATATTTTTCCAGATAGTATTCAAACGGCACTTCTTCTTTGTGATTTTCTACTTCCATCTATATCTCCTCCTGAGTCACACTTGGAAACAGAGAGGTATCTGTATGCGGCAGGAAACAAGCAGCCACAAACTCATCCATATAGCCTGGATCCGTACTCAGTTCCATATAGGTCATATTATGAGCAAGATCATATACCTTCTCTTCGGCCTGTCTCGACAGAACCATATTGTAAGCGCCAGTCAGAGAGGAATTGCCGATATAGTGGAATTTCTCGATCTCGATATCCGGGAACATCCCAATCGTCACCGCATTTTTCATATTGATGCCGCTTCCGATACCGCCTGCTACATAGACATTCTCGATCATGGACACATCAAAGTCCAAAGAACGGATCATTGTACAGATCGCTGAGAAAATCGCACCTTTCGCACGAATAAAGTTGTCGATATCGACTTCGTTGATCACCACATCTTTATGTCCGGCTGCTTCTTCTTTAAATGCCAGGATATAGCTTCCAATCCCATATTCATCATGCCGCACTCTCTCGCCCTCCCGGACAAATTTTCCTTTGGGGCTTACGATCCTGCAGCGGAACAGCTCTGCAATCACATCAATGATGCCGGAGCCGCACAGACCCACAGGCTTCTGTCCTTCGTCCCCCACGATCTTAAAGCTGGGTTCCATAGTCTTTGCATCAATAGTACAGGCCTCAATGGCTCCGTCTGTAGCGCGCATACCACAGCTAATATCTCCTCCCTCAAAAGCAGGACCAGCCGAACATGCACAGCTCATCATAAAGTCAGAATTTCCAAATACGATCTCTCCATTGGTTCCCAAGTCTATAAATAAGTTAAATTCCGGTTTGTTCCAGATCATGCTGACCAGCGTGCCAGCAGTGATGTCTCCGCCCACATAGCTGCCGATATTGGGTGCAATCACAATTCTGGCATCCGGATGTACCTGAATCCCCAGATCATAAGCGTGGAGATTATCCGTCTCAAAAAAGGTCGGGATATAGGGTTCCATACGCAGCGGATCTGCATTTACCCCGGCAAACAGATGGTTCATCGTCGTATTGGACGCCACACACATATGGTAGATCTGATCCTTGGCAATCCCTGCTGCCCGGCACATATTATGAATCATAGGATTGATGGTCTCTTTAATAATGGCTTTTTGCAGCTTTTTCCTGCCGCCTTCTTTGGTAGACTCGATGATCCGGTTGATGACATCCGCACCATAACGAATCTGCCCATTGCCGGCAGAAGCTTTTGCTAACAGTGCGCCGCTGACCATATCGAGAATCACTGCGGATACTGTAGTGGTTCCGATATCCACAGCCAATCCGCAGATCTGATGATCTTCCGGCGGCAATACATCATAGACTAACGCGCCGTGTCCGGTCTTTTTCAAGACTGCATTTACACAGAACTTATATTCTCTTAACATATCCGGCAGCTTTTGAAGCACCTGATAGGTCAATTTTACTTTTTCTACTCCTGCGGCTGCCTGAATGGCCCAGACAAGCCTCTCATTATCCGGCATGGTATCATCCAACGTTGGCTCTTCCATCTGGAGTTCCACCACTGAAAAATCATTTTCAAATGCAATTCCGGCTTCTTCTACATCTTGTTTCGCTCTATCAAAAATAGCAATCTCTTCCTGAGAACTTAAGTCTGCCACTTTCATCCTGCTCTTGTAAGCAGATGCAATATCCGGCACCAGTACCTCTACATCTTCTGTGATGGTACTGACACAAGACAGCCTCCAACCTTCTGCAAACTCTTCCTCTGAAATATGCCGTGTTTTTTCTGTATCCAATTTGCCACTGATAAATTTTACTCTGCATTTTCCGCAAGATCCGTTGCCTGAACAAGGTGCATCAATGGCTACATTCGCTTTACGCGCCACCTCCAACAGATTTTCTCCAGCGGTAACTGCAACAACGGTTGCTGTACCGTCTTCATATCTAAATGTTACGTTAGGCATTTTTTAATCTCCTATAGTTTTTCAAGAAAGGCGATATCTGAAAACATAGAGGCACATCTCTGTGCCTCCCGCCTAATATGGATTGTTCATATAATATAAAAATTCCACAATAAAGCCAAGCGTAAAGACTGCCGCAATCGTAAGTCCAAGAATTGCAAATATCATTCCCAGTATCGCCATCCATTTTCTGTCTTCTTTTACCAGGCTAATAATGGATATGACAATTCCCACGATACCAGTAATTAGAGGCAGCACCGGCACCCAGCATACCAGCAAAGTGATAATACCAAGTACCATGGAAGTCGTTGCAAATTTATTGCTGTTTTGCTGTGTCACTTCCCGAAGAACTACCTGAGGCTGAGGCGAAGAAGGCTCTCCCCACCTCCGATTGTCATCCTGATTATAATCCATCCAAAAGCTCCTTTATCCTGCAAGGCCTAATAGTATGTAACCGCACTCAGCAATACGACTACAACGAACCATACTACGATCTGTATGACCGTACATCCAACAAAGCATCCAATCACAGCACCTGTTTTTTTGTTTAACGCGAGTTTTACATAAAACGTACTCATAATAATACCAATCAGCGCACTGAATAGGCCAAACAGGAAATAGACTCCAATGGTACTGATACCAACCAGCACCCATACATAAGCCGGCGTATTAGCCTGAATCGGAATATAGGGTTCACCGCTGCCGATATAGACTCCATTGATCGCCACATCCGCTTTATTTCCAATCACCACCAGACGAATATCTGTGCCAGCGATCTCGATGGAATAATCCAAAACGTTAATAAACCAGTTTTGAGATTTTACTTTATAGGTATTTCCATCAATAATCAGCTTGTTACTAAAGCCGCTCTTATATTCTATACTGTGTTGTCTTCCGTTAATATCTGTAAAAGACCAGCTTTTTTTCATCTGAACACTCTCCTTATTTCAAGTCTCAAAGCTTCTCTTCCAAACCCCCGCATCTGCGAGGATTTACCCCGCGTCCACGTCTGTAAATCCTCCCTAGGCTTGTCCGGTCCACTGCTGTTTTATACTTGCAATAGATAACACAATACACAATACTGCCAGCAAAATGCCGGCAGTATTGTCCCCATGCTTTTTATAGCAGATTAGATTTCCAGATAGGAATCTGCATACAGTGTATTGTCCTTGATAATATCACAGGACTTGATGGTCTCCATCAGACGCAGATCGTTCGGGTTCACGATTGCGGAGGTCAGACCACAGGTCATACACATAGCAACCATAGCGGAGTCCATAATCGGACGAATATGCTTCGGCATACCGTTAGAGTTGTTGGACAGACCACCAGTAGAATTTAATTCCATATCGGACAGCATCTTGATGCACTCTAAGATCTGCATCTGCTTATCCTGCATACCTTTGATAACCAGGAACAACGGGTCAAACCACAGATCTCCTGGCTCCATACCATGCTCCATACCTCTCTCTAACATGGTCTGGCAGTACATCATACGCTCGTCATTGTCTTTTGCAATACCTTCGCCGTTACACAGAGCGATAACGATTGCATCATTTGCTGCTGCAAGGTCGATATATTCGATTCTGCCTGCTGCATCTGCAGAGTTTACGATTGGTTTTCCTTTGGAACGATTGTAAACAGAGATACCAGCCTCGATTGCTGCTTTGTTTGCAGTATCCAGTGCCAGAGGTACATTATCAAACTCGCTCTGAAGAAGCTGAACTGCCCATTTCATAAGATCTGGTCCATCATTCTCAGCAGGTCCGATATTGACATCCAGATAATATGCTCCTGCATCTAACTGCTGTTTTGCACGCTGAATAATCGGCTGAGGATCTCTCTCTGCAAAAGCTTTATTTACAGACGGAGCTGTTGCGGATAATCTCTCACCAATAACTATAAATTTTCCCATCCTTATCTTCTCCTTTATGTTTTGATATCACCGGGCTGTGAAGATACAGCCCGGCAATTGAATTTTAGATCTCGCCGTTTGCTTTCAGATCTTTTAAGAATTTCACAAGCTGTACAGCCTCGTTCGGAGCAACGATTACTTCCCATCCAGGAAGTTTTGCTTCGATATCACCCTTCAATACAGCAACTTTACCTGGGATGATCAGTTTTCTGCTCTTAATCTTCGGCTCTACGTTCTCGATAATGAACTTGGATACAGAAGTAGAGGACAGCTTGCCAGCAGCCCATGCTGTCAGTACAGAAAGTCCGCCTGCATCACTGATAACCAGGTTGCAAGGTACACCGGAGCGCTCCAGCTCACCAGATACTACGAAGTAGGTAAGTGCAAAATCAACGGTCGTCAGAACAACAGAGTTCTCATCTCCACCATTCAGTGGGTAGATGCCCGGCTCAACCTTCATTGGCTTCTGCGGATCGGTGTATACGTTCTGTCTCAGTCCGTAAAGAGCAAGACCTCTTGCATAGTTCATGGTATCCATAACGATGATGGAACCATATTTCAGGATAAATACAGAAGCCAGTGCAATCTGCATTGCTTCATCATTTGGAGCAATCTTAGACAGGTTCACGATGGATGGATAACCAAAAGTTCTGTCCGGATCTTTTGCCAAGCAGGCACGTCTTACCTGTACGGTCGTTGCGAAAGTCTCTTTCACATCCTTGCCGGTGGTATCCAATACCAGCTCTTTGTAGCCAAGTTTCTCGATTGCTGCAGTGGTATCATACAGTTCATTGATATCTGCGCCAGATACGCCAAGAACCACACCTGCTTCTTTTGCGATCTCAACCATCTTCTCATAGTTGGAAGCATCTGCACCGTTGAGGACAGGCTTCTCAGCCTTACATACATCCAAAGCTGCTTTTGCAGCATCTGCATCTTTACAAGCCAGAATAATCGTCTTGCCTTTTCCAGCTACTTTCTTCACTGCTTCTGTGAATGCTGCTGCGTCTCCAGTATACTCTACATATACCATCTCTGCATGCATTCTCTCACCGATACGGTCATAATCCACTTTGTTTGCCTCAGCAAGCACTGCATCAATATCCATATCCGGAGTTACATTCACTGCAAATCTCGGTTTGCTTACAAAAGTCTTCTCATGTCTAGCTAATACAGTCTCACCGCCTAAAGTATACTCAGCGTCGCCTGTACCAACTTTGATCGTCTTCATAGGCGGAGCAGTAGCCTCAGATAAGGTTGCGATTGCTTCGTCAGACATATGCGGACACTTAGAAATCTCTGCTGCGCCCTGTGCCACTTTCATAGAGAAAGCCATACAGGTCGGGCTTCCACACTCTTTACAGTTTGTTTTTGGTGTTAATTTAAAAATATCTAAACCTTTTAATGCCATTGTATTTTCCTCCTTCCCCGATTACATCAGTTCTTTAATCATTTTAGAAATAGTTGCAACGGAAGTCGGATGTTTCAAAATGACTGCGTTGGAACCGGATGCCAATACAGAAGCTGCTGTGGATACTTCCATACTAACACCACGAGCTTCCTGAGCGCCCCATTCCGGCATATCCTCTTCAGAAGCCATTGCCTCTTTTACATTCCATGCCTCATCAGCGATTGGAGTGATAATCGGCATCTGTAACTGCACATCGTTCTGGGACAATGCTGCTGCTTTGATACGATCCATGGTGGATACTACATACTCAAAACCGTAACCTACGGTAGCAGTACCAACGTTCATAACGATGTTGGACGGAGCAACTCCCAGTTGGGAAATTAATACATTGAGCTGTTTTGCAAGGTTGATATCTACTGCAGACTCTGCTCCAACCTTCTGGTTGTATGCCAGACCAGCAGCCGCACCAATTCCTTTGTAATCTTCTTCTTTTGCTGCAAGAATGATCACGTTTTTACCCTGAGCAGCCTCGGATGCTTTGGTCAAAAGGTCTGCATCCTTTGCTACGTTTTTGCATCCAGCGATAACAAGAGGTACGTCGATGGCGTCAACTACTTCTTTTACTACTGCGATACAGTCTTCTACGGATTTGTCCTGACCGTTGGGATCTGCTCCCTCCAGCTTCAGACATACAAAGTCTGCGCCAGGCATAGCTGCTGCTTTTTTCGCAATATCAGCTATCGTGGTACATCCTTCATAGTATGCTTTCACGCCTGCCGGCTCATTTTCCAGACCAAGGTCAGAGATCATAACGCCGACTTTCGGTGAATTCTCGATCGGTGCATCAAATGTATAGAATGGTAATACATTCTCGCCGCCGATCTTAATCGCTTTCTCGCCACAGCCAACTTCAACTGTGTTGATGGAAGCATTGAATTTTCCTGATTTTCCATTGAATGGCATTGGTATATCCTCCTTAAAATATGTAGAATCTGTCCAGACAGTGCCAAAAACTGCCATTGACACTGTGAAACAGTTATATTATACCATAAAAACTCTTCGAGGAAAAGCTTTTATACATTCCAAAAGGGCAACCCTGCAAAAAAGCAGGGCGCCCTGAGATCCCTCTTTCTTACATCAGAGGCTCCAGATTCAGTGCCGGATGACCTTTTTCGGTCAGGAAGGTAAGCAATGTCTCTGGATCGGTTGCGATGGTCTCATCACCGATCATATCTGTAAAGTTGTCAATATTGTAGACTTCTTTTGCTGCTTTGTTCAGTCTCTCTGCTACGGTATCTTTCAGATCCTTCGGCATCCATACGATACGCTCGAATCCGCCCTCAGCCTTCATAAACTTCTTAGAAGAAATGAAATGTTTGCCGTGGCCCATAAATCCAGGAGTCTGCACACCGCCGCCTGTCATGGAGGCCAACTCACCGAAGGTCATTCCAAGAGGTGTCATGCCTGCATACTCACGGTTGGTGATTGCCACACCATTGGAGCAAGGCTCAATACCACAGATACACTCGAAGCATCCACAGGAAGTCATCGGATCTTCCATGATGGAGTACAGAGTAACGTGCTCTAATGCACCCTGGGAGAATTTTGCAACTGCTTCATCAACATCTTCGTAACGTCCAAGGTTCTCGTCAATAACTCTCTCTTTGGTGATTACCTGGCATGGTCCCTGTGGATCCAGCTCGTTGGTTGCTTTTGCATCCAGCCATGATACAGCACCACACAGTCCAAGTCTCTCCGGTGTTACCACACATACGTGGCTTGGGGAGAATGCCTGGCACATAATACAGCTGTAGTATACCGGAACTGCCTCGTCAGTCAGAGTCGTCAGACGCTCGTCACGGCGGTCATAAGCCGGGATTGCCAGTTCATGGCGAAGTTTTGTACACTCTGCCTCATCTGTGATGATGGTAACTGCACATTTATCTACGACTGCATCAAACTCGTTCTTGATGTTTGCATACAGAACTTCTGCAAGGTCTTTTGCACGGAATCCAGCCTCAAAGGTTGCTTTGCTGATACGAACACGGATCATATCACGCTGTCCGGTATGCATTACGCCCTCGATGCAGTTTACATAGCTGTGGAATTTACGCTCGAATACCGGCTCAAAGTCGGACTGCATATTCTTTCCAGCTACATCTACGATATAGGAAATCGCATTCTTACTTCCCACCTCGAACTCGTCGAAGTCTTTTCCGATCAGAGTAAACTTGTGATCTTCGATCGCAGTCAGCTCTTTGGTCTGTACCAGCTCGAAGCAGTCTTTTCTGGAACCGTCAAACTCTACCTGCATGTCGCCCTTACGGATGATCTCGCCCTCAAATGCGGATGCAAAGGATACCGGGATGTCGATCTTGGTG
>CAJUGG010000096.1 GCA_910585995.1 uncultured Lachnospiraceae bacterium | reverse complement strand
TTTCGGTTGCTTGCTTCTTTACCGTACATGAGCATTCACTGAATGATTCTAATACAACTCATTTTCCAATTGAAATTTCCGTTTATGATTCAACTGGAAATTTGACTACAAAAATTACTAATGGTGAAATTATCCAATCAAGCGGAGGCTATTTTGAAATTGATAATGAAAATAATAACATGGGAAATTCGTCAAACATATTCAATGCCGAATGTGTGCCATATTTTTTAATAGGAAGGATTCCTGTCTTATCAATATAGATTTCAGAATTTATGATTTTACGAAAATCTGAACTGTTCCTCGGCTTCTATTATACAACACGAAAAAAAGACCAGGAAGCATTGACAAGGGAGGGAAAATTGGTGCGCATAAAACTTGTCTGTGCTCATATATTGTGATAGGGAGTGGGACAACATGAGGTGTGAGGAATTGATGGGGATCTTTCCACCTGTGCTGCAAAAGGTGCTGAAGCGGATGGAAGTGGATATATCATCCATTCAGGAAGTGCGGATACGGAGCCAGAGGCCTGTCATTGTGACAGATGGAAGACGGGAGTATGTGTCTGAGGAGATCTTGCAGGGGGCACAGGTAACGGAGATCCTGGCGTATCTGGGAAATTATTCTCTCTATGCGTATGAGGAGGAGATACGGAAAGGGTTTCTGACGCTTCCCGGCGGGCACCGAGTGGGACTTGCAGGGAGGACGATATTGGAAGCGGGCAAGATCAAGACTATGACGGAGATCTCTTCTTTGAATCTTAGGTTTGCACATGAGGTAAAAGGCTGTGCAGATCCGTTGCTTCTTTATCTGTGGGAGGGAGAACGGCTGTGTTCTTCGCTGCTTATATCGGCGCCTGGGGGCGGGAAGACAACGCTTCTTCGGGACAGTATCCGGCAGATCTCTGATGGATGGAATGGACATCCGGGACGGACGGTGGGTGTGGTGGATGAACGCTCGGAGATTGCGGGGAGTTTTCGCGGAGTCTCTGGCAATGATGTGGGGAATAGAACAGATGTTTTGGATGGGTGCCCGAAGGTGGAGGGGATTATGATGCTGATCCGTTCCATGGCGCCTGAAGTGGTGGCAGTGGATGAGATTGGAGGAAGAGAAGATCTGGAGGCACTGCTTACTGCCGTACACTGCGGATGCGCAATCTTGGCGACGGTTCATGGAGCTTCTCTGGAAGAGCTGCAAAAAAAGCCGATATTGCAGCAGATTGTAGACGCCGGGATCTTTGAGCGTTATGTGATAATAAAGACAAGAGACAGGTCTGAGCGGTTTTTAGAGATCTGGGATCATAAGGGAGGAAGATTATGCTAAAAGCACTGGGAATCCTGTGTATCCTGGCAGGTAGTACGGGGATTGGATTTTTGTATGCACAGGAACTGGAACTTCGGATGGCAGAGCTTCAGCAGATCCAGCAGCTTCTTTTACTGCTTCGGGGAGAGATTCGATATATGCATCAGCCGCTTCCGGAAGCTTTTTGGCATCTGTCCGGGAAGGCTCCGGTTCTTTTTGCAGATTTTTTGACAAAGACGGCAAAGGAGCTACAGGAGCGGAACGGGCAGACCGCGGAGGAGATCTGGAAGAGAAATCTAAAGAGTTGTCTGCCTGCTCTGCATATTGACAGGCAGGAGCAGAAGGATCTGGAAAAACTGGGCAGTATGCTGGGATATCTGGATGTGGATATGCAGGTCAATGCACTGGATTATTATCTGGAACAGCTAAAACAGTCTTCTCTGCGTGCGCAGGAGATGTCGAAAAGCCATAAAAAACTGTATCAATATATGGGAATATTGGTGGGGGCAGCTTTAACGGTATTGGTATTCTGAGAAAAAGGAATGTGGTGGTATGAGTGAAGCATTATTATTTAAGATTGCAGCAGTTGGAATATTGGTCTCGGTGCTTTCGCAGGTCTTAAAGCACAGCGGCCGGGAAGAACAGGCATTTTTGACCAGTCTGGCAGGACTGTTGCTGGTGCTGTTCTGGATCTTACCCTATGTATATGAGCTGTTTGAGACGATGCAGGGGTTGTTTATGTTGTAAGTAGATTAGCAGGCAGTATCTGTCCGAAAGCAGCCCGGAAAGATTTTACGGAAGGAAGTGAGGGAAAATTCTTCCAGATGCCGGGGCGAAGAGAGGACAGATGCGGAACTTAAATAGGAGGGATATTATATGGTGCGGGTGGCCATGCTTGGGATTGTGGGGGTGCTGATGGCGCTCCAGTTAAAATCTCTGAAATCAGAGTATGCCGTATATCTGTGTCTGGGAATCAGCCTTTTGATCTTTGCCAGTGTAGCAGACAGGCTGCAAGTGATTATTGACGGACTATTGGAGATCCAGAATTGTCTGCCTTTGGAGGTAGGCTATATCCAGACCTTGATGAAGATCATAGGGATCACCTATATCGCGGAGTTTGCCTCGGATCTGTGTAAAGATGCCGGTTATCAGACTGTAGCCGGACAGATCCAGATCTTTGGAAAACTGTCTGTGCTGACTGTGAGCATCCCCATCCTGACAGCACTTTTACATACCATTCAGGCATTTCTGGGAGGCTGAATCTTATGGAAGAGATTGATTTTAGCGATATTCAGCGGGTATTGGATGAGATCTTGGGAAATGGGATGGATTTTGGACAGATGGTGGAGCAGGGAGCCAAAGGAGAAGATCTGTCTTTTCTTGCGAATCTGGGAAAGATTTTCTGGGATGTGTTTGTGAAAGAGTTATTTAACCAGAAACAGATGTGGATGCATATCTTGATCTTGGCGATAGCAGCCGCAGTACTCCTTCATTTTTCCGATGTCTTTCATAATCGAAGTGTCTCTCAGATCAGTTTTTGTATGATCTATATGATTCTGTTTTTGATCCTGATCACTTCTTTTCAGAGCAGTTTGGAGATCGCCAAAGATGTAACCCGGAATATGCGGGCTTTTATGACAGTATTGGCGCCAGCCTATATCCTGGCTATGACCATGACTTCTTATTTGTCCTCTGCAGGTGTCTACTATGAATTTATTCTCTTGTTGATCTCGGCGATACGCTGGTTTATGGAAGTCTTTATCCTGCCCTGCATCGAGATCTATGTACTGTTGGTGCTTGCCAATAACCTGTCCAAAGAGTCTCGTCTGACCCGGTTTGCGGAGCTGACGGAGCTGATTGTGGGATGGAGTCTTAAGGCATCCCTGGCGCTTGTGATGGGATTTCATATGATCCAGGGAATCATCACGCCTGCTGCAGATTCTTTTCGGGCGACTGCGGTGAGCCGAGGGCTGGATATGGTGCCAGGTGTGGGAGATATCAGCGGTTCCGTGACGGATATGGTGATCGGTTCGGCTATGCTGATCAAAAATGGTATCGGGGCAGCGGCACTGGTGATTCTGATCTTTGTGTGTGCGATTCCTCTGGCCAAGCTTTTCGTGATTATGGTTGCCTACTATGTGTTGGCGGCAGTGCTGCAGCCTGTGTCAGATGAGCGGATTACTGCATGTTTAACAGGTATGGGGACTGGGGTAAAGCTGCTCTTTCAGGCGGTCTTTGCAGTGCTGGTGCTTTTTTTATTAACCATCGCTTTGACAACAGCTATGACCAGGTAAGAGGAGGAGCGAGATGCAGGAAGTGTTGGATATGGTAAGATATGTGGCAGTGTTTTATCTGATGGAACAGATGGTGTTAAATCTGCTTCCGGGAAAGACCTATGAGCGGTATGTCCGGTTTTATCTGGGGCTTCTTCTGGTGCTTTTGCTGCTGCGTCCAGTCTTCCGGGTGCTGGATTTGAGCAAACAGATCGATACAGATCGTCTGATGTATGATCTTTGGCAGGAAGTGGAGGAACTTCGATGAAGGAGAGATGGGAGGCTTGGAAGAATAAATATTGGCCGCCGAAAAAGGATCAGTTATTGATCTTGGTGCTGCTGGGGCTTTTGCTGGCGGTAATTGTGTTTCCCATGGAGCAGGAAAAAAAGGAGGAAGAGGGACAGGAAGTAATCGCAGAAGCAGCAGACGAAAAGGAGGAGGGAGCAGATTATGAGAGCCGGATGGAGCAAAAACTGGAGAGCCTGCTCGGTACGGTGGAGGGAGTAGGAGAAGTCCGGGTGATGCTGACCTTTGAAGGAAGCGGAGAGAAAAGAGTGGAAAAAGATCAGATACAGTCTGCGGATCAGACGAGCGAAGAGACGATCTATGAGGAACATGGGAGCAGTGAGCGGACGCCTTATGTGACTTCACAGAGCAATCCAAGGGTGGAAGGGGTATTGGTCATCGCACAGGGCGGAGGAAACAGTCAGGTAAGAAAAGAGATTCTGGAGGCTGCGCAGGCATTATTTGGGATCGACGCACATAAAATTAAAATAATGAAAATGGAGGGAACGCAGTGAAACAGTTAAAGCAGTTAAAAAAACCAGTATTTAAGAAGAATCAGATGATCATTACAGCTCTTGCGGCGATGATTGCTGTTGCCGGGTATCTGAATTATTCGGGTACGAAGCTGGACGAATCTCTGTTAAGTGCGAACAGCTCTGCCATCGAGGATGCAAATGATGCAGCCTTGGCAGAAGATCTCTCAGCAGAAGAGATCTATGCAGAGACTGGAGAGGAAGAATATGCAGATATCGAGAGTCTGGATGAAGACGTCGATGTGGCAGAAGAGAACGTAGGAGAGACCGTGTTGGCCAGCAGCCCGGTGGGCGTTGGTCTGGTATCAGAGGCAAAGGTGAGCCGGGAACAGACTCGCTCAAGAAACAAAGAGATCTTGATGGAATTGATCAACAGTACGAATATTACGGATGAGCAGAAACAGGGCGCGATTGATGAGATGGTACAGATGACGGACATAGCAGAAAAAGAGCTGGCGGCTGAGACGCTTTTGGTGGCGCAGGGCTTTAATGAAGTGGTGGTCAGTATCCATGACGCAGGAGCCGATGTGGTGGTCAGCAGTACACAAGTCAGCGATTCTCAGAGGGCGCAGATTGAGGATATTGTAAAGCGCAAGACGGGGATAGAAGCGGCGAACATAACGATTACGCCGGTGACGGCGGAGTAAAAAAGGGGGCGACGGGCCTGCCAGGAAAGAGAGGCAGACGTGTTGTCTCGCTCAAAAGCGGGCCGGATGGCTCGAACAAGTGTCTGCATGGAATGTATCGGACAGTCCGGACATTTTGTGCGCCACATTCGGACACGGGTGTCCGCCTGTGGCGTACAAAATGCCCAGACTGTTCGCTCCAATCCATGCAGCACTACTTGTTTCGAGCCATCCGGCTCGCTTTTGAGCGGGACAACGCCGTCTGCCTCTCTTTCCTGGCAGGCCCTGGGGTTGGCAAGCGGGAGATGTAGGGAGGGGCGTTATGGGATTGGGAGGAGTTGGGGGTTGTAAAAGTTGGGGGGATCTTATATAATGAAAGTGAGAATTATTATCAATTAAAAAATAGCAACGGACCGGACAAGCCCCAGGAGGATTTTATGACGCGGAAGCGGCAGAAAATTCTCCTAGAGCCAGGGGCTTGGGAGGGGAGTTGCGGAACTCAAAAACAGCAACGGACTGGACAAGCCCCAGGAGGATTTTATGACGCGGAAGCGGCAGAAAATTCTCCTAGAGCCAGGGGCTTGGGAGGGGAGTTGCGGAACTTTAATTAGGAGGCTTTTGGATGACGTTATACGAAGGAGAAAAGGGAAGTATGCTCCAGGTGATCGGGATGAATTTGCCGGTGCAGACGGAGAGGAGATTAGAGGTGCTGGGGATGTTGGAGGGAACGAGGATCTCGGTGGTGAACCGGAAGAAAAGGGGAGCTATGATCGTGAAGATACGGGGGACGAGATTTGCGGTGGGGGAGAGTATTACGAGGTGTATTGAGGTGAAGAAGATATGAGTACAAAAGAGTTGACGATTGGATTTGTGGGAAATCCTAATTGTGGAAAGACAACGCTTTTTAATGCGTATACAGGTGCGAATCTGAAGGTGGCTAACTGGCCGGGGGTGACGGTGGAGAAAAAGGAGGGGGCGATGCGTCTGCATGATGAGACGTATCGGCTGGTGGATCTGCCGGGGACGTATAGTTTGACTTCTTATACGATGGAGGAGACGGTTACTAGGCAGTATATCTTGAGTGATGATGTGGATGTGATTGTGGATGTGGCGGATGCTTCGGCGTTGGAGCGCAATCTCTATCTGACGCTGCAGTTGATTGAGCTTGGGAAACCGGTGGTGTTGGCACTCAATATGATGGATATTGTGCAGGAGCGGGGGATGGAGATTGATCTGCATCGTCTGCCGGAGATGCTGGGGATTCCTTGTGTGCCGGTGTCAGCCAGGAAGAAGACGGGACTGGAGATCTTGATCCATACGGTGGCTCATCATAAGGATAAAGCGCAGGGGGAGAAGATCATTCACCATCATGACCTGGAAAAGAGCAGGCATGAGGGGGTGGAGGAACATCATAAGCGGTATGCCATGGTGTACAGTGATGAGATCGAAGATAAGATCGATGAGATCGAAGAGCGACTGCTTAGGGAATATCAAGAAGAGTCAAAAGAGAATCTTCGCTGGTATGCGATCAAGATCCTGGAAAATGATCAGGAGATGAAGGAGAGATTCTCGATGGATTTTTCGGATATTATTGACCAGGATTATGAAAAAGAAATTATCAATCAGAAATTTGGATTTATTGAAGAGGTGATCGCGGAGTGTGTGGCCAATCGGGCCAAAAAAGCAGAGTCTACAGACCGGACAGACCGGATCTTGACGCATCCTGTGCTGGGGCTTCCGGTGTTTCTCTTGATTATGGCAGGGGTGTTTTTCCTGACGTTTACGGTGGGAGACTGGCTGAAGGGATATTTTGAAGTGGGCCTGGAATGGCTGACAGTGGTAGTAGCTGACAGACTGGTATCTGTGGGTGTGACAGAGATGCTAATTTCTTTGATTACGGATGGCATTATCTCAGGAGTCGGCGGGATTTTGACATTTCTTCCCAATATTTTTATCCTGTTTTTGGCTCTTGCTTTTTTGGAGGACAGCGGATATATGGCTAGAGTTGCCTATGTGATGGATGGCATCATGGGACGGATCGGGCTGTCCGGGCGGGCTTTTTTGCCGATGCTTTTGGGATTTGGATGTACCGTACCGGCGGTAATGGCATCCAGGGTGCTGGAAAACAGAAGAGACCGGATGAAGACGATTCTGATTACGCCGTTTATGTCCTGTAGTGCAAGGCTTCCGATCTATGTGTTGTTTTCGGAATTATTTTTTGGAGATCAGGCGATGGTGGCAGCATTTTCCATGTATGTCTTAGGACTTGCGCTGGCTATCTTCTCAGCCTATGTGATGAAACTTCTGGATAAAAGTGCGGACAACGATATGCTGCTGATTGAGCTTCCAGAGTATAAGACGCCCAATGCGCATACAATTCGTGTCTATGTATGGGAAAAAGTGAAAGATTATCTGTCAAAAGCAGGGACGACGATCTTTGTAGCATCTATTGTGATGTGGCTGATTTTGAACTTGGGTTTACATGGATTTACTACCGATATGAATCAGAGCTTTGGGGCGATGATTGGAAAGGTGTTGGTGCCAATATTTGTCCCCATCGGGCTTGGGTACTGGCAGATCGTACTGGCCCTGATCTCAGGGATTGCAGCCAAAGAAGTGGTAGTCTCTAGCTGCTCGGTGCTGTTTGGCGTCGGAAACGTCACCACACAGACGGGGATGCTGAATCTGTCGACGCTGCTTTCCCAGATGGGATTCGGAGCGCGCAATGCCTATGCGCTGATGGTATTTTGCCTGCTGTATGTGCCTTGTATGGCAGCAGTGGCAACGATTAAAAAAGAGACTGGAAGCTGGCGCTTAACCATAGCAATGGCGATGTTTCAGCTGGTGACTGCGTGGGTGGTGGCCTTTTTGGTCTTCTGGATTGGAGGTATGATATGATCAATCTGATACTGGGCGGACTCCTGGCTGTATACTGCATCTGGGTGATCTGTAAGAAATATAAGGACAGAAAGAATGGAAAATGCTGCTGCGGCTGTCAGGGTGGATGCACAGACTGCAAAGCAGATGAGAAAAAATGAGAATCAGTTATAATGAAAGGGGGTATGGGAATAGATTTAAGAGAAAGGATATGTTGTTAAGAGAGGACCGGTATGGTATTTCTGGAAGTGAATATCTGGATTCTTTTGTCGATTTTTCTGGTATATGTAGTGGGATGCACCATCGCAGCGCATCGGATATTGGGATTTTGCTATGCCGGCTGTGGGAACAGGAGCACTCTGTGGAAGATACTGTTATGCATCGTGGCAGCTTTAATCCTGACGGTGCTGACGATCTATTTATGGTTTCTAGTTGTCTTTTTGCTGATGGTTGTGACAAGGCAACTGTGCAGGAAATATACTTCTGACCGGATAAAGATTCTGATCACCACAGGGATGACCATATTGATGATCCTGATTGCAGTCGCAGGTCTGCAGGTGATGCTTAGAAGTGAAGAAGACGATGAAGAGGAAGAAGCAAACCTGGTGGTGGAGACTCTGATGCAGATGGAGGATATCAAACTGGAATGATACTGGCAAAATCCCCAGTCAGGGGTTGTAAGGCATGGATTTTTTTAGTATGATCTTTGATAGAACATAAAGACATAGAGAGGAGAAATAAGCGTTATGGCAGAACAAAAGAGGTTAGAGAAAGTATCCGCTTTTATTAAAGAGCGGGGATGGAATTGTAAGGAATGTGAAGAAGATGGCTGCGGAAGTATTGATTTTGAATACCGGGGAGTATCTTATCATATCTGGGAATTTTTTGACAAAGAGTGGGGTGTAGAGACCAATGTCCGCCACGGAGGCGCCATGGAAGAACTGAGTGGAGACTATGAGAGTAAATTGATGCAGATTATGGAGGATTGGAAGTAAAAAATATATTTGCATAAATGAATAATGTGTGATAGAATGTCAAGGTATGGAGACGTATCGAAGTGGTCATAACGAGCTTGACTCGAAATCAAGTTGTCGGGCAACCGGCACATGGGTTCGAATCCCATCGTCTCCGTTCTCCTCATAACCCCGAAAGGCGTGGTTTTTCCATGGCTTTCGGGATTTTTTCAGCAC
>CAJUGG010000095.1 GCA_910585995.1 uncultured Lachnospiraceae bacterium | reverse complement strand
GTAAAATTTCGCTTGCAAAATGGAAGACTATCTGTTAGAATAATAAAAGTTGTGATTCCACAATAACATAAAATATGAAATTCTAATCAGCATCTGCCCGGTCAATGCCCCGGAAGGATGTCAGGATGCTATGCAGCCTGACATCCTTCCAGACACAGGGGGCATTGACCGGGCGGATGCGGAACTATAATAGGAGGTGTGAAAATGGCTAGGTGTGCAATTTGCGATAAGGGTGTTCATTTTGGTAAGAGCGTAAGTCATTCCCATAGAAAATCCAGTAAGATGTGGAGATCTAATGTGAAATCCGTGAAAGTGAAAGTGAACGGCGGAGCAAAGAAAATGTATGTATGTACTTCTTGTTTGAAATCCGGTAAAGTCGAGAGAGCTTAATGGGCTGTCATAGGATAAGATGCATGGAAGGGTTGTCGGTATGACAGCCCTTTTCTTAATGACAATAGATGGGAGTCTCTGCGTGTCAGCAGTTGAAGCAGCACTGGTATCCGCATAGGATCAGTACCGCAGAGAGAAAAATTCTAAGAAACATGTTATCTTCTGGAAGGAACAGGGTGATAAAGATTCCAATGCCAATCCAGAACATGATAAAACCAATGGTTTTTTTCATATCAAGCCCCGTTTTTCGGTCAGACTTCTTATATTTACTATATGCGCACAAGGCTGTGACATGCACCACGCAGAAATAAAAACAAAATTTTATTTCATTTTTACAGGATATCGGGTATAATAGTTAATAATTATGTATTAAAACCGGGAGGTATTCATATGCAAGGACAGATTAATACAGAGCTTGGCAGTATTACCATAGGTGCAGATGTGGTTGCGACCTATGCGGGATCTGTGGCGCTTGGATGCAGCGGAATCGTCGGTATGGCGTCACTGGATATGCGTGACGGACTGATGAAGCTTCTGAAAAAAGACAGTATCAAACGCGGGATCGAGGTTGCGATTGAGGACAATGAGATCTATCTGGCATTTCATGTCATTGTGTCCTATGGAGTCAATATTCCTGTCGTATCGGAGAATCTGATTGATTCTGTCAAATATCAGGTGGAAGAATTTACAGGTATGAAAATTGGAAAGATCGACATCTTTGTGGAAGGCGTACGAGTGATAGATTAATGAGGGAGGAGCTTCATAGTGATAAAGACAGTCAATGCCCAGATGATTGCAAAGATGTTTCTGGGCGGTGCAAAGAATCTGGAATCCAAGAAAGAGTGGATCAATGAATTAAATGTGTTTCCGGTGCCGGATGGAGATACAGGGACGAATATGACACTGACGATCACAGCGGCTGCAGCAGAGGTGAGCAGTCTTAGAGAGCTTCAGATGGATACATTGGCGAAATGTATCTCTTCGGGGTCTCTTCGGGGAGCAAGGGGCAATTCCGGCGTGATTTTGTCACAGCTTTTGAGAGGATTTACCAAAGGGATTAAAGATTATGAAGAACTGGATGTGATTGATCTTGCCAATGCCATGCAGAAGGCTGTGGAGACGGCGTACAAGGCGGTTATGAAGCCCAAGGAGGGCACGATCCTGACGGTTGCCAAAGGAGCGGCCCTAAAGGGTGCAGAACTGGCACAGACTGTAGAGGATGTGGAAGAATTTGTCAGGCTGGTGCTTGAGGAGGCCGAGCGGGTGCTGAAAAAGACGCCGGATATGCTTCCGGTGTTGAAAGAAGCCGGTGTGGTGGATTCTGGCGGCCAGGGGCTTGTGGAGGTCTTAAGGGGCGCTTATTTTGCACTGATCGGAAAAGAGATGGATTATTCTTTTGCAGCCACGAAAAAAGAAGAAGTGGTGCATATCAGTGCACAGACAGAAGCTGAGATTAAGTTTGGCTACTGTACAGAATTTATCATTATGCTGGATAAGGCATACAACGAAGAGACAGAGAGAGACTTTAAGGCATTTTTAGAGTCCATCGGAGATTCCATCGTAGTCGTGTCTGACGAGGAGATCGTCAAGGTGCACGTACATACGAATGATCCCGGCCTGGCGATCCAGAGGGCTCTTACGTATGGTTCCCTGTCTCGTATGAAGATTGACAATATGCGCTTAGAGCATGAGGAGAAATTAATCAAAGATGCCTCCAAGATTGCCATGGCGCAAAAGGAAAAGGAAGAAGAAGCGAAAAAAGAGTCCCGTAAAGAGATGGGATTTATCTCTGTGTCCATCGGAGAAGGCATCGGAGAGATCTTTCAGGGGCTTGGCGTGGATTATCTGATCGAGGGAGGTCAGACCATGAATCCAAGCACAGAGGATATGTTGGAAGCGATTGCGAAGGTCAATGCGAATTATGTATTTATCCTGCCAAATAATAAAAATATTATTATGGCGGCAAACCAGGCACAGTCGCTGACGACGGATAAACAGGTGATTGTGATTCCCACGAAGACGATTCCGCAGGGGATCACGGCGATGGTAAATTATATTCCGGAGGAGAGTGCGAAGGAAAATGAGGAACGGATGTGTGCGGAGATCCGGAATGTAAAGACTGGTCAGGTGACATATGCGGTCCGGGATACAAAGATTGATGATAAGGAGATCCATTTAGGCGATATCATGGGGATTGGCGACGATGGAATCCTGGCGGTGGGGACTGCGATTGAGCGGACGGCGCTTGCTATGATGGAGAAGCTGGTGGATGAGGAATCGGAGATCGTCGGAATCTACTATGGGGATGAGGTGTCTGAGGAAGATGCGGCAAAGCTGGGAGATCAGATTGCAAAGAAATATCCTCATACGGAGGTGGAGGTTCATTCCGGGGGGCAGCCGATCTACTATTATGTGGTATCCGTAGAGTGACAGACTGCACGAACTGGGCCAAAGACGGGCGGGGCTTTTGCTTTTTTGTGCCAGTGGGTCGCCGCACGCCCTGGCTTGGGGCAGGTGACAAAGGCCTGCATGGAATGTATCGGACAATGGGCG